>DASUAC010000146.1:0-4724 GCA_035763985.1 Jatrophihabitans sp.
TGGGCGTAGGAGATGACGTTGTTGGAGGCCGCCTCGACCACCTCCGGCGGATGCCCGGCGCCGACCAGCTCGGTGGCCCACCGGCGGAACACCGGGCCGTCCTCGGCCGGGATGCCGAGCAGCTCACAGATCGCGATGATCGGCAACGGCTGGGTCAGGCCGCTGACCAGGTCGACCTCCGGCCGGCCGTCGTCGAGGGCGTCCAGCAGCTCGTCCACCACCTGCTCCAGCCGGGGCCGCAGCCCCTCCATCCGCTTGGCGGTGAGCTCCTTGCCGACCAGCGAACGCAGCCGGGTGTGCCGGGGCGGATCGCTGTTGAGCATGTGGCTGGTGAGTTCGTCGTCGAAGCCCAGGTCGGCCGGCTCGGCCTGCTCCTCCACCACCATTCCGGAGTGCCGGGCGAACAGCTCGTTGGCCCGCCGGCCGTCCTTGCTGACCCGGGGGTCCGAGAGCAGCCGCCGGACGTCGGCGTAGCGGGTCACCAGCCACACCTTGGCCCCGTGCGGAAACACCACATTGTGTGCCGGGCCCTCCGCGCGAAGCCGGTCGAGGAACGCGTACGGATGCTGCAGAAAATCCGCGGGAAGTTGCTGAACCGGTTGTGGCGAATCCACCAGCATTACAGAGGCTCCTGTCTGAGCGAAATTGCGGCTTGGCGGAGCGTAGGGGGTCGTACGTCTCTTTCGAGCCTGGAACGCCAATACTCATATGGAAAGTCTCGACTGTCACCCCCCAATTCCTCGATGCTTCGAAACCGAAGCGCGGCTGCGGGAATTGCCCGATTTGACTGCGCTGGATAAGCTACTTGCACTCACACGCCCTTGACCGTCGAAGTTGTTATCTGACGGCGTTAGTCACTTCGGTCTCACCATTTCCGCGGGCAACGGTGCGCTCGCTGGCAAGCGTGGCCCCGCCGTCCCGGCGGCTCGATCGGGCGGCCTCTTCGGCTCGTCCGGGCTGTTACGTTTCGGCGCCCCGATCCGTCATACGACTACACGGCCGTTCGCCGAGGAACGAGAGTCGCCGTGGACTGACACCGAGAGGAACCACCGCCTTGGAAGCACGAATGAAGAACCCAGCCATGGTGTTACCGGACGCCATGAACGCCGTCCAGAGCCTGTTCAAGGCGATGTATTCGGGCGGGGTGCCGCAACAACTGCTGGAACTGGTCCACCTGCGGGCCAGCCAGATCAACGGTTGCAGTGCCTGCGTCTACTCCGGTACCGCGAGCGCGCGCAAGGCGGGTGAGAGCGAGGAACGGATCGCCGCGGTGGCGGCCTGGCGGGAGACGCCGTTCTTCACCGACGCCGAGCGGGTCGCGCTGGAGCTCACCGAGGCGGCCACCCGGCTCAGCGACCGCCGGGGCGACGCGGTCCCGGACGAGTTGTGGGCCCAGGCCACCCAGCACTTCGACGAGAGCCAGCTGGCGGCGATCATCCTGATGATCGCCACCAGCAACTTCTTCAACCGGCTGAACACCACGATCAAGGAGCCGGCCGGCGCCAATTGGGGCGGCTGAGCCGGACGGTTCGGGCTGCCGGGGCGGCGGCCGCCCGAACCTGAGGACCCATGCCGACACCCGGCCGGTTGGCCGGCCGAGCCGGGCATTGACCCACTTTCCGGCCGGCCACGCACCGGCAGTAACCCGGACGAGACCCCGATCGGTGACCGCGACGCCTAGACTCTGTGCGTCAACGAAAGCCGACCGGAGGAAGCGAATCGAAGTGTTCGTCCGACGCTCTGCCCTTGTTGCAATCGGCGCAGCCGCGGTCGCCGCGGTCGCCCTGACCGGTTGCGTGAACAACTCCAAGTCCAACGACTCGACCACGCCGACCAATACGGCCACGGTCGGCGCGCTGAACAAGAACGATGCCGCGATCGCGCTGCTGCCGGCCGCGATCAAGTCCGCCGGCAAGCTGCGGGTCGGCATCAACGTCCCGTATCAGCCGAACGAGTACAAGGATCCGTCCGGCAAGATCGTCGGCTGGGAGGTGGACTTCCTCGACGGGGTGGCCAAGGAACTCGGCCTGAGCACCGAGTACGTGGAGTCCGGCTTCGACACCATCATCCCCAGCGTCAAGGGTGACAAGTTCGACCTCGGCATGTCGTCGTTCACCGACAACAAGACCCGCGAGCAACAGGTCGACTTCGTCAACTACTACACCGCCGGCATGCAGTGGGCGTCCCCGGCCGGCAAGACCGTCGACCCGAACAACGCCTGCGGGCTGACCGTGGCGGTGCAGACCGGCACCACCGAGCAGACCGACGACCTGCCGGCCAAGAGCAAGGACTGCACCACGGCCGGCAAGAAGGCGATCACCATCCTCAAGATCGACAGCCAGGACCAGGTCAACCAGACCGTCATCCTGGGCAAGGCCGACGCCTTCGACGCCGACTCGCCGATCACCGAGTACGCGGTGAAGCAGTCCGGCGGCAAGCTGCAACTGGCCGGTGACATCTACGGCGCGGCCCCGTACGGGCTGGCCGTGGCCAAGGGCAACGGCCTGGCGCAGGCGCTGCAGAAGGCCATCCAGGGCATGATGGACGACGGCACCTACAAGCAGATCCTGGCCAAGTGGGGCGTCGAGAGCGGAGCCATCAACCAGGCCACCATCAACGGCGCCTCCAGCTAGCATGCGCGGCAAACAGCCCGGCGGCCCGGCGGTCGTGTCCACGACCGCCGGGCCGGACGCCCAGGCTCCGGAGCTGATCAACGCCGTGCCGCTGCGCCGGCCGGGCCGCTGGATCGCCGCGGTGGTCGTGGTGGTGCTGCTGGCGCTGTTCATCTACGGCGCCGCCACCAACGGCGCCTACGACTGGCACGCGGTCGGCAAGTACCTGTTCGACGTCCGGGTCGAGCAGGCCGCGATGATCACCCTGCTGCTGACCGTGTACGCGATGGCCGCCGCGATCGTGCTGGGCATCGTGCTGGCGGTGATGCGGTTGTCGCCGAATCCGGTGCTGCGCTCGGTCAGCTGGCTCTACCTCTGGTTCTTCCGGGGCACCCCGATCTACGTCCAGCTGGTGTTCTGGGGCCTGATGTCCACGATCTACAAGCGCCTCGACCTGGGCATCCCGTTCGTGGTGCAGTTCGCGCACATCAAGACCAACACGTTCTTCTCCTACTTCTGGCTGGCCGTGATCGGGCTGGCGCTGAACGAGTCGGCCTACATGGCCGAGATCGTCCGGGCCGGCATCAGCAGCGTGGACGAGGGGCAGACCGAGGCGGCCACCGCACTCGGCATGTCCTGGTCGCAGACCATGCTGCGGATCGTGCTGCCGCAGGCGATGCGGGTGATCATCCCGCCGACCGGCAACGAGCTGATCTCGATGCTCAAGACCACCTCGCTGGTCACCGCGGTGCCGTACAGCTTCGAGCTCTACAGCCGCACCCGGGACCTGTCCATCGAGACGTTCAACCCGATCCCGATGCTGCTGGTGGCCTCGGCCTGGTACCTGCTGTTCACCTCGGTCCTGATGGTCGGCCAGTACTATCTGGAGCGGTACTTCGCCCGCGGCGCAACCCGCAAGATGTCGGCCCGGCAACTGCAGGCGCTGGCCAAGGCCCAGGGCGTGGCGGGCGCGCCGCCGTTCGCGGAGGAGAACCGGTGACCGAGCCGATGGTGCGCGCCGAGGGGGTGCGCAAGCAGTTCGGCGCCCTGGAGGTGCTCAAGGGCATCAACCTGCAGGTCGACCGGGGCGAGGTGATGTGCCTGATCGGCCCGTCCGGATCGGGTAAATCCACCTTCCTGCGCTGTATCAACCACCTGGAACGGCTGTCCGGCGGCCGGCTCTTCGTCGACGGGGAACTGGTCGGCTACTACCAGCGCGGTGGCAAGCTGCACGAGATGCACCCGCGCGAGGCGGCCAAACAGCGCCGGGACATCGGCCTGGTGTTCCAGCGGTTCAACCTGTTCCCGCACACGACCGCGCTGGGCAACATCATCGAGGCGCCGATCAAGGTGCAGGGACGGAAGCGGGAGGCAGCCGTCGGGCGGGGCAGGCAGTTGCTGGACCGGGTCGGCCTGTCCGACAAGGCGGATGCCTACCCGGCGCAGCTGTCCGGCGGCCAGCAGCAGCGGGTGGCGATCGCCCGGGCGCTGGCCATGGACCCGAAGCTGATGCTGTTCGACGAGCCGACCTCGGCGCTGGACCCGGAGCTGGTCGGCGAGGTGCTGGATGTGATGCGCCAGCTGGCGAAGGACGGCATGACCATGATCGTGGTGACGCACGAGATGGGCTTCGCCCGCGAGGTGGCCGACTCCCTGGTGTTCATGGACGACGGTGCGGTGGTGGAGGCCGGCGATCCGCGCGAGGTGCTGGCCAACCCGCAGCATCAGCGCACCAAGGCGTTCCTGTCCAAGGTGTTGTAGGGCGTTGCCGATCGAGATCGTGCCGATGGCTGAACGGCATTCGGCTGCGGTGCTGCGGATCTACCAGGCCGGGATCGATGCCGGCGATGCCACCTTCGAAACGACCGCACCGGACTGGCCAGCCTTTCGCCGCAGCCATCTGGCCGAGCACAGCTATGTCGCGCTGCTGGCGGGCGAGGTGGCCGGCTGGGTCTCGGCGTCGCCGGTGTCCGATCGCTGCGTGTATGCCGGCGTGGTCGAGCATTCGGTGTATGTCGATCCGGCGGCGGGGGGGGCGCCTCTCGTCACATCGTGACACGTTGCAGCGGAGCCAATAACCATATATATTCTCCGTCCGGAGAGGGATTATGC
>DASUAC010000147.1:0-2912 GCA_035763985.1 Jatrophihabitans sp.
GCCGCACGACGGCTAGGGAACAGCCATGACCAGACCCCAGATCGTTGTCGGTATCGACGGATCCGCCCTCGCGCACACGGCGATGTGCTGGGCGGCGGCCGAGGCCGAGCGGCGTGGCGCCCAGTTGGTGCTCGCGCACGCCGCGGACGCGGAGACCGACCGGTCGCCTTATTCGGCCGGCCCGACTCGCTACAGCCACGAACTGCTCGTCGACGCAGACGTGTACTCCTACGACGCCGACCGCCCGGTCTCGACGGTCGTCGCACCGGAGGACCCGGTACGGCTGCTGACCTGGCTCAGTGAGCAGGCCGACCTGGTGGTGGTCGGCGCGCACGGACGTGGCCAGCAGGCCGGCCGGCAGCTCGGCAGCGTGGCGTTCGGGATGGCCGTGCACGCGCGCTGCCCGGTGGCGATCATTCCGCACGGCTGGCACGAGGAGGCACTGCACGGCAAGCCGGTCGTGGTCGGCATTCCGGCCTCGGTGGCATCCCGTACGCCGCTGTACGTGGCGTTCGCCGAGGCACGTGCCCGCGGCGTACCGGTGCGGGCGGTCCGCGCCTGGTCCCGGGTCGATTGGACCGGCAACCTGACCGACCTGATCCACCCGGCCAGCCCGATGCTGGAGGCCAAGCAGCAGGACTACCTCGAGCGGGTGCTCACCCCGGTGTGCGAGCTCTACCCGGACGTGGCCGTACAGACCGTGCTGTCGGGCAAACGGGTCGATGACGTGATGCTGACCGCGACCGCGGATGCCGGCCTGCTGGTGCTCGGCAGCCGATACGCCGACGGCCGCGCCTATTCCCGGCTCGGGGCTACCACCGCGCGGCTGATGCAGAAGATCCCCTGCCCGACGATCGTGATCGGCCGGGTACAGGCGCGGGCTTCCGGTGTCGATGCGGCCACCTGGCCGCCGATCCACTCCGCCGGGTAGCCAGCCAGATCAGCCAGGCCAGGCAGTCGAGCGCAACCGGCCAGTACGTCGCCCCGGCGGCCAGCACCGAGCTGCCACCGGCCGGTTCGGGGGTGCCGTGAGTTGCCGGGTTGCCGGGTCGGTGAGCCATCTCGACCGTCCTTGTCTCCAGCACGCGACCACGCCGGGCCGCCTCTCGACCAACCATCGCCCCGCCGGCCTCGCTCCGGTAGGGCCGGAGGTCGCAACCGGGCCGGCATTGGTCCGGCCGGGAACTCCTGGTCGCGTCGGTCAGCCTGACCGTCCTGGCTCTCGGCCCACACCGGCTGGCCATGCCGGTCCGTCGGCAACGGCCGGTGCAGCCGCATCACGATGGCCAGTGCCTCGGCGGGCACGGTGTCGGCGTCGAAGCCGCACAGCCCGGGGATCGGCCGGTCGGCCATGAACTCACTGGCGATACGTTCCACGCCAGCCAACTGACCGAACCCGGCCCGATTCGCGCGGCGCCGGTAACCGGGCCCCGCCCGGCCTTCGATCAGCACCGTCCGTTCCGTTCCGGTTCAGGGGTGTTGGCGGGGTTCGCACGTGCCACGATGCCGGCGGGTACCGGCCCGGAGTCCCGCACGACGGCGTCTGGGACACTGGAGACAACGCGGAACGAAAGATCGAGGGGCTGGTAGTGGCGCAGTACATCTACACCATGCACAAGGTGCGTAAGGCACACGGCGACAAGGTCATCCTGGACGACGTCACGCTGGCCTTCCTGCCCGGTGCCAAGATCGGCGTGGTGGGCCCGAACGGGGCCGGCAAGTCCACCGTGCTGCGGATCATGGCCGGCCTGGACGCCGCCTCCAACGGCGACGCGATGCTGGCGCCCGGCTATTCGGTGGGCCTGCTGCAGCAGGAGCCGCCGCTGGACGAGTCCAAGACGGTGCGGGAGAACGTCGAGGACGCGGTGGCCGAGATGCGCGGCTGGCTGGCCCGGTTCGAGGAGGTGTCGGCCGCGATGGGCGAGCCGGACGCCGACTTCGACAAGCTGCTCGGCGAACAGGGCAACCTGATGGAGAAGATCGAGCACGGCGAGGGCTGGGAGCTGGATTCCCGGATCGAGCAGGCGATGGACGCGTTGCGCTGCCCGCCCGGCGACGAGCCGGTCACCCACCTGTCCGGCGGCGAGCGGCGCCGGGTGGCGCTGTGCAAGCTGCTGCTGGAGCAGCCGGATCTGCTGCTGCTGGACGAACCGACCAACCACCTGGACGCCGAGAGCGTGCAGTGGCTGGAGCAGCACCTGGCCAAGTACCCCGGCACCATCCTGGCGGTCACCCACGACCGGTACTTCCTGGACAACGTGGCCCAGTGGATCCTGGAGCTGGACCGGGGCCGCGCGCATCCGTACGAGGGCAACTACTCCACCTACCTGGAGAAGAAGGCCGACCGGCTGCTCGTCGAGGGCAAGAAGGACCAGAAGCTGCAGAAGCGGCTGCGCGACGAACTGGACTGGGTGCGGCAGAACGCCAAGGGCCGGCAGGCCAAGTCCAAGGCCCGGCTGCAGCGCTACGAGGAGATGGCCGCCGAGGCCGAGAAGACCCGCAAGCTGGACTTCGAGGAGATCCAGATCCCGCCGGGCCCCCGGCTGGGCAACGTGGTGGTCGAGGCCAGCCACCTGGACAAGGGCTTCGACGGCCGGATGCTGGTCAAGGACCTGTCCTTCTCGTTGCCGCGCGGCGGCATCGTCGGCGTGATCGGTCCGAACGGGGTCGGCAAGACCACGCTGTTCAAGATGATCGTCGGTACCGAGAAGCCGGACGCCGGCGAATTGCGGCTGGGCGAGACGGTCAAGCTCAGCTACGTCGACCAAAGTCGGGGCGGTCTCGATCCGAAGAAGACGGTGTTCGAGGTGGTGTCCGACGGGCTGGACTACATCAACGTCGGACAGGTCGAGATGCCCTCACGCGCCTACGTCGGCGCGTTCGGGTTCAAGGGCCCCGATCAGCAGAAGCCC
>DASUAC010000148.1:0-7657 GCA_035763985.1 Jatrophihabitans sp.
GACATAGGTCACGGCTGCACCTTTCTGCTCAGTTGACTTCCCCCTGCACGTCCCATAGTTTAGATGATAGCGGCCCTCAAAAAAAGCCCGCGGGGGAGTCCCTCGCGAGGCGCGTTTCCACCGGGGCCGGCGCCCCGGGGCGCGCTCCCGGCCAGTCCTCGACACTGTCGGAGGGGGTTGAGTTGACCGCTGTGACACCGCATCCGGTGGTCTCTCGAACTTTCCCGCCCCTGCGTCCCCGCGGTAGCCGGTTCCTGGGATACCTGAGGACGACGGACCCGAAGGTGCTGGGCGTGATGTACATCGTCACGTCATTCGCGTTCTTCATGGTCGGTGGGCTGCTGGCGCTGCTGATGCGGGCCGAGCTGGCCCGGCCGGGTCTGCAGTTCCTGGCCCCGGAGCAGTACAACCAGCTGTTCACCATGCACGGCACGATCATGCTGCTGTTCTACGCGACGCCGGTGGTGTTCGGCTTCGCCAACTACGTGCTCCCGCTGCAGATCGGCGCCCCGGATGTGGCGTTCCCCCGGTTGAACGCGATGTCCTACTGGCTGTACGTCTTCGGTTCGCTGATCGCGATGTCCGGGTTCGTCGCTCCCGGCGGGGCCGCCGCCTTCGGCTGGACCGCCTACGTGCCGCTGTCGGGCGTGCAGAACTCGCCGGGCGTCGGCGGCGATCTGTGGATCATGGGGTTGGCGGT
Source organism: Jatrophihabitans sp. (assembly GCA_035763985.1). GTDB lineage: Bacteria > Actinomycetota > Actinomycetes > Mycobacteriales > Jatrophihabitantaceae > Jatrophihabitans_A. The sequence continues at coordinate 701 of DASUAC010000148.1, forward strand.
GTCCGGGCTGGGCACCATCCTCGGCGGGGTCAACATGATCACCACCGTGCTCTGCCTGCGGGCGCCGGGCATGACGCTGTTCCGGATGCCGATCTTCACCTGGAACATCCTGGCCACCTCGGTGCTGGTGCTGCTGGCCTTCCCGATCCTCACCGCGGCGCTGCTGGTGCTCTACATCGACCGGCACCTCGGGGCCCGGGTGTACGACGCCTCGAACGGCGGACCGGTGCTCTGGCAGCACCTGTTCTGGTTCTTCGGCCATCCCGAGGTGTACATCGTGGCGCTGCCGTTCTTCGGCATCGTCACCGAGATCATCCCGGTGTTCAGCCGTAAACCGCTGTTCGGCTACAAGGGCATGGTGCTGGCCACCTTCAGCATCACCGGCCTGTCGCTGACCGTGTGGGCGCACCACATGTTCGTCACCGGCCAGGTGCTGCTGCCGTTCTTCTCCGTCCTCACCTATCTGATCGCGGTGCCCACCGGGCTGAAGTTCTTCAACTGGATCGGCACCATGTGGAAGGGCTCGCTCACCTTCGAGACGCCGATGCTGTTCGCCCTGGGTTTCATGGTGACGTTCCTGTTCGGCGGGCTGACCGGGGTCATCCTCGCCTCACCGCCGCTGGACTTCCACATCTCGGACAGCTATTTCGTGGTGGCCCACTTCCACTACGTGCTGTTCGGCACGATCGTGTTCGCGGCCTGGGGTGGTATCTACTTCTGGTTCCCGAAGTACACCGGAAGGTACCTGGACGAGCGGTGGGGCAAGCTGCACTTCTGGATGACCTTCATCGGCTTCCACACCACCTTCCTGATCCAGCATTGGCTTGGCGACAAGGGAATGCCGCGCCGGTACGCCGACTACCTGCCGAGTGACGGGTTCACCACGATGAACACCATCTCGACGATCGGCGCGTTCATCCTGGGTGCCTCGATGCTGCCGTTCCTCTGGAACATGTACCACTCCTACCGGTACGGCGAACTGGCGATCGCGGACGACCCGTGGGGACACGGCAACTCGCTGGAGTGGGCGACCTCCTCACCGCCGCCGCGGCACAATTTCCTTTGGATGCCGCGGATCCGCTCGGAGCGGCCGGCCTTCGAGGCGCACTACCCGCACCTGATCGACCGGCTGGAGGACGAGGCGCACGCACACCGGCCGAGCCGGCGGACCGAGCAGGCCGGCGCGGCCGCGATGGGCAGCGCCGGTGGCCGGGAAGGCGCCCGGGACACCACCCCGGGCACCACCCGCCCGCCGTCCGACTGACGCCTACTTCAGGACGGCATCCACCGTCTTCTTCAGCGCACCGGGTTGGGTCGGCTTGCGCGGGGCGTTCTTGCGCCGCTCGGCCAGCCGCTCACCTAGCTCGGCGAGCTGCTTACGTCCCAGGCCCTCGCGAACCTTGGGGAACCACTCCTGCTCCTCCTCCTCGATGTGATGGCGGACGTTCTCCATCAGCACCGTGGTCTTGGCGTCGAACCGCTCGTCGGTCGGTTTCATCGCGTACAGCTCGGCGCACAGCACGTCGGCCACGTGGTGTTCCTCGTAGGACTCGAGCACGTCGTCCTCCAGATCCGGCAGCAGCCTGCGGACCTCCGGGTACATCACCTCGTTCTCCAGGTAGGTGTGCACGGTGAGCAGTTCGATCATCTGCTTGACCAGCTGGCCCTTCAGCCGCTGGTTCTCGCCGGCCCGCTCGAAATCCCGGAAAACCTTCTTGACCTCCTTGTGGTCAGCCTTGAGCAGCACGATCGCATCGGTAGACATGGGGTCTCCTTGCTTGGCCGCCATCGCAGCTGGCTCGGCGACGGTCAGTCGGCACTTATTTGGACCTTATCCAGTGTCGGCCGCCGTTATTCGGTCCCTCGCCGGAATCATGTGTCGCCACCGGCGATTCAGGGCCGCAGTTCGGCGAGGATCAGCGGCAATTGCCCGAGCAACTCGCCGGCCAGGAAGCCCAACGGACCGACCGGAGCCGCCAGCCGTTCGCCCGCGGTGGCGTGCAGGTAGGTGGCCCAACAGGTCGCCTGATCCAGTTCCGCGCCCCGGGCGAGCAGCCCGGCCACCGCGCCGGCCAGCACGTCACCGCTGCCGGAGGTGCCCAGGCCCGGATGGCCGGCCGGTACCGACCAGGCCCGGCCGTCCGGCCGGATCACCTGGTTGTGACAGCTCAACACCGCCTGGTACTGCTCGGCCGCGGCCCGCAGTTCGTCCAGCGTGACCTCGTCCTCGCTGTCCTGGTCAGCGGCTTCGTTCAGGTACCGGAGCTCGGTGCTGTTCGGGGTCAGCACCAGCCGACCGGCCAGCGCCGACCGGGCCGGCCGATCGAGATCCGGCAACACCCCGATCGCGAAGGCATCCAGCACGACCGGCAACCCGTCGGGCAGTTCCGGCGCCAGCCGCTGCAGCAGGGACCGGGCACCGTCCGGATCGTCCAGCCCCGGCCCGACCAGCAGCACGTCGGACTTGGCCAGCCGATCGGCCAACGCCGGCACCGCGCCGCCGTCCAGCACCCGCTGATCGTTCTCCGGCAGCCACAACACGCCCGCCTCCGGCACCGCGGCACCGACCGCGGCCGCCACCGACTCGGCCACCGCCAGGGTCAGCACGCCGGCCCCGACGCGCAGCGCGGCCAGGCCGGCCAGCACCGCCGCACCGGGGGTGGTACGGCCGCCCCCGGCCACCAGCACCTGTCCCCGGGACCGCTTGCTGCCCTGCGGCTCCGGCAACGGCCAATCGCGCAGGGCTTGCGGGGAGATGACGTGCGGATCGGCCATCCCGGACTCAGCCATGCAGGCCCTCGCGCTCGCCGGGGTGCTCGACGCTGCCGACCCCGAACCGCTGCAGGTAGTCGTCGTCGTTGTGGCCGATCGCGTGCCACTGACCGTCCTCGTCCTGCTGCAGCGTGGTGACCGAGGCATTGCGGATCGATCCGGCCCGGGCCAGGTCGAACAGCGCGGCCTCGTCGAGGTTCTCCAGCACGTACCGGAACAGCAGGATCACCGCGTCGTGGCAGACGATCAGCACCGGGCCGGCGTCGCCGCGCCCCAGCTCGGCCAGGAACGACCGGATCCGCAGGGCTACGTCGGCCCAGGATTCGCCACCCGGTGGCCGGTAGTACAGCTTGCCCAGCCAGCGCCGGCGGGTGGCCTCCTCCGGGAACCGATTGCGGACGCCCATGCTGGTCAGCAGATCCAGGATGCCCAGCTCGCGGTCGCGCAACCGCTCGTCACGCCGGATCGGCAGCGGCAGGCCGGCGGTGGTCAGCGCCTCGGCCGCGGTCTGCACCGCCCGGCGGTACGGCGAGGACCAGGCCTGGACGGGACGTTCGGCCGGGTCGAGTTCGGCCAGCCAGCAGCCCAGTGCCTGCGATTGCCGCAGGCCGAGTTCGGACAGCGGCACATCCGGGTCCCGCAGATCGATGTCGATGACCTCGGCACCGGCGGCCTCGGCTCGCTCGCGGGCCACGTTGCCCATGCTCTCGCCGTGCCGGACCAAGATCAGTCGACGCATCGCCATGCCGACGAACATAGCCGTTGGTTCGCCCCCGACGGACGCGACGGCCGGCAGCCGGACGGATCCGCGCTGCCGGCCACCGACGTCAGCTCCTGCTCTGCTGGACGGATTCCTTTGCGTCCTGGGCCTGATCCTTCACGTCGCCGGCCGCGGACCGGCCTTCCTCCTTGACCGTGGCGGCGGCGTCGGTGGCGGCCTCCTGGACCTGCTGGACGGCCTGCTGGGCCGGTTCCTTCAGGTTCTGGCCGACCTCCTTGGCCGCGTCGCTGGCCAGCGGCACCACGGCCTCCTTCGCCTTGACCGCGGTCTGCTGCTCGGCCCGGGTGGCCGGCAGCAGCGAGCCGGCGAGCCAGCCGATGCCGAAGGCGATCAGGCCGGCGGCCAGCGGATTGCCGGCGGCCTGCCGGCGTACCGCGTTCGGCGCCTCGGTGACTGCCGAACCGGCCGACGACACCGCCGAGCCGGTCGACGAGCCGGCCCCGCTGACGCTGTCACCCAGGTCGCTGACCTTGTCGCTCACCTTGCCGGTCACGTCACCGGCGGTGCCCATCACCCGGTCCCGGACGCCGGCCAGCGCGCCGCGGGCGCGGCCGACCTGCCGACGCGCGGCGTTCTTCGGATTTACCGTGTCGGAAAGGGTGTTCACGTCGTCGGACAGTCGTGCCCGGGTGCGTTCGATATCGGCACGAATCTGGTCAGGGTCGCTCGTCGTCATCGGATGTCCTCGTTTCCGGCTACAGCACTCGGGATCTTCTTCACGGTTTCGGTGGTGCGGGGAACGCCCGGCACGGCCTTGAGTTCACCGCGTCCGATCACGGCCAGGACGGCGGCGATCACCGCCCAGACGGCCGCGACGATCAGCGCCGACCAGCCGTGGCCGGTCGCGTCGCCGATGCCCCACCAGAGCGCGATCGAGATGAACAGCAGTACGAAGTGGCCGGCCACGCCGGAACCGGCGAGCATTCCGGCGCCCTTGCCGGCCCGGGCGGCCGACTGCTTGATCTCGGCCTTGGCCAGCTCCACCTCTTGACGCAGCAGGGTGGACAGATCCGTGGTGATGTCGCTCAGCAGCTCGCCGATCGACTCGCGCTCACCATCCGGACCGGTATGCACGGGTGGCGGTGTGGTGGTCATCGCGGCTCACCCGGCGCCGGGTAGTCGAACTCGCCGTGCTGGCCGGCGTAGGGGATCGGCTCCTCGCCGATCGGGCCGCCCGGCACCACGCCGCCGGGGATGGCGCCACCCGGCACCGCGCCGCCAGGAACCACGCCGCCCGGCACGGCGCCGCCAGGAACCACGCCGCCCGGCACCACGCCACCGGGGACGGCGCCGCCGGGGACGGCGTTGCCGTAACCACCGGTGGCCGGGTATCCGCCGGCGTACCCGCCGACGGAGCCGGGGACGCCGGTGGTCAGCCCGCCGGTCTCCGGGTAACCGAGCGGGGCGGCACCGGCCGATCCGCTGGTGAGTTCGTGCTGGCTCCCGGCCGGCTGCTGCCCGGAGTCATCGCCGGCCTCGTCCTTCAGGCCGCGGGTCAGCCGGCCGGCGAGCAGTCCGGCTCCGGCTGCCATCAGCAGGAAGGTGCCCGGCCGCCGGCGGGCGAACGAGCGGACGTCGCGGAGCACCGCGGCGGGTTCCCGGCCGTCGAACCAGGACGCGACCTGTTCGGTCACCTCGCCGCCCTGGCGCGCCAGATCGGCGGCCATGCCTGGCTGATCGGTGTTGCGCGCCATCGAATGCAGTTGCTGGCTCAGTGATTTCAGGCCGTCCGCGAGTCGCTGCTGCTGGCTCGTGGCCTGCTGGCTGAGTTCGGAACGGGCCTGGTCCAGCAGGTCCTTGGCCTGCCGGCCGGCCTCGGCGGTGACCTGCGCGGCCTGGTCCTTGGCCACCGATGCGACGTGCTGGCCGGCCTGTACGCCGGTCTGTGCCACGCCGGCCGCCTGCTCCTTGGCCACCTCGGTGGTGCTCTGGTCACCCCCGTCGTCGTAGGCCGGCCGGCCGCCCAGCGTCGCCGCTGGCAGGAGCTCGGTCTCGGCATCGGTCATCGGGTACGGCTGGTTTCCTTCGGTCATCGGAAATCCTCATACCTGTAAAGCGCATCGTCGGTACCGGTGAGTCGATTACCCTGAGCCGAGGCTCCGGGGGTATCGGCGCAGTGGCCGGAGGAGATGCGTGCCAGCCGGCGTTTTTTGCCGGTTTTTATGAGAAATCGAGGCGCCCACATCCGGGCAGCCGATTCGCTGTCAGCCGGACAGTCGCTCGTTACTGAGCCTCGGCCGATGAGACAGTCTTACCCCCACGGTAGGGCGAGTATTCGGCCACCGCAACAATCTGCGGCTGCCAGGCTGTGATCACCCGAACAGTGCCAGGCAGGTTTGGCGGCGGGTCCCGAGCACACTCAGGCCTTGGTGCCGGACAGGCAGTGCCACCAGCGCGGACGGACCGGCCAGGATCCGGTCCACGTGCTCAGGTAGGGCGAGCGGTTTGCGGTGACCCGGACGGCGACGGCATGGCCGCGGTCAGCGGGCACCAGCCGTGACTCCGTCCGTCTTGCCTACGGACGCCGCCGCTCACAGCTACTGAACAGTGCCGGGAAGAGCGCCGGAACTGCCGTGCCGGATCATTACGCGCTCAGACCCGGACGCTCACCGTGATCGAGTTGCTCACCCCGGCACCGCCCCGGCCGTCCCCGCCGAACGACGCCCGCAGGAGGTGGTTGCCCAGCGCCAGCCCGGCCAGGGACAGCGCAGCTCGCCCGGTGCCGGCCGCGGTCGCGGTGGCCAGGTCGACCCAGGAGCCGCTGATGAGTTCGGCGACGGTGACCGTGCCGGCGCGGGCCGGCAGCAACTGCACGGTGAGCGCGGCCGGCCGGCCGCCGGTGGTCACGCTGGGCCCGCTCAGGGTCAGCTTGCTGCTCACCGCTATCGACACCGGATCGGTCGCCGCGTTGGTGTAACCGGGCACCGAGGACACCTTGGCGATCAGCGTGCCGTTCTCCATCGGCGTGACCGTGGTGCTGAAGGTGCCGGCGCTGGTGCTGGTCACGGTACGCAGCAGGCTGGTCGTGCCGAGCGTGTTCACCAGGTAGATGCCGACCGGCACGCCGGGTGCGCTGCCGGTGACGCCGCCGTACTGCCTGGTCACCGTGCCGCTCACCGGATCGGCCACGCCGGCGGCCAGCTGGGTGTTCTGCACGGTGAGGGTCAGCGAACTGGTCCAGGTGCCGACGGTCAGCGCGCCCACGCCCGCGGCGGCCGCCGGCAGGCCCGGGCCGCCGGCGTACACGGCGGACAGGGTGCCGCCCGACCGGGGCCGGACCGTCGCCGTCCAGCTGCCGTTGGCGGCCACCGTGGCCGAGCCGAGGGTGCTCACCACGCCGGTGCCGCTGGTACTGCGGATGCTGACCAGGGCGCGGGCGACGCCGGAGTCGAGGCCACCGGCGT
>DASUAC010000149.1:0-8187 GCA_035763985.1 Jatrophihabitans sp.
GAGCTGCGGATCGCCGAGCCGGTCCGCGAACTGCGCGCGGTCAGCCACGACCCGAGCCTGCGGCACCGGGTGAAGCTGGCCGACGGACGTGCGATGACCGCCGTGGAGGTGCAGCGGGAGTACTGGGACCGGGCGCGCAAGTACGTCGACGACCGGTACGGCGCCGACCTGGATGCGCAGACCGAGCAGGTGCTCGGCGAGTGGGACTCGGTGTTGACCCGGCTGGCCGAGGATCCGATGCAGCTGGCCGGCGAGCTGGACTGGGTGGCCAAGCTGCGGCTGCTGCAGGGGTTCCGGGAGCGGGACGGGCTGGACTGGTCGGCGCCCCGGCTGCACGCGGTGGATCTGCAGTACGCCGACGTCCGGCCGGACCGGGGCCTGTACCACCGGCTGGTGGGGCGTGGCTCGATGCGGACCCTGGTCGAGCCGGATTCGGTCGCCGAGGCGGTGTCGCATCCGCCGGTCGACACCCGGGCGTTCTTCCGCGGCGAGTGCCTGCGCCGGTACCCGGAGTCGGTGGCCGCCGCGTCCTGGGACTCGGTGATCTTCGACGTCGGCCAGCAGTCGCTGGTCCGGGTGCCGACCCTGGAACCGCTGCGCGGCTCCCGGGCGCACGTACTGGAGTTGCTGGACCGGTGCCCGACCGCCAGGTCGCTGGTGGACGAGCTGCTCGGCCGCTGAGGCGAGAGCGAGTGAGGATCGCAGCCGCGTAGCGGCGAGGAGCTTCAGGGAACCGAGCCGAGAAGTGAGCGCCGAGCCGAGGTGAGCGCTGACCGGTTCCGGGCGGTCGCTACCGGCCACCAGCAAAACGGGCAATTGGTCAACTGCGTAGTTTCGGCACGTCCGGCTACCCGGATACGTTGTGGCTACTAAGGTCGTGAGTACCCGTTCAACGGGCGACGCGGTGATCCGGAGGTAGGCATGGCAAGTCAGGAAGGCGGACAGACCCGTCCGGCCAAACAGCGCGAAGAGGTAGACGAGGTCACCGAGGAGGTCAGCAGCGACGTCGCCGAGCGGCACGAGAAGCTCAGCGACGACGTGGACGCGATCCTGGACGACATCGACGAGGTACTGGAGACCAACCCGGAGGACTTCGTGCGCAGCTTCGTCCAGAAGGGCGGCCAGTGAGCGGTTCGTTCGAGCGAACCGAACACGGCTTGTTGCGGCTGGCCAGCGCTTCGCATTCGTCCTCCTTCGTGGACCTGCTCGCGTCGGCGGCTGCCGACCTGCTGCCCGGCTCCCGGCTCGGGCTGCCGGGAGCCGCCGGTGTGGCGGGCGGCGCCGGCCCGCAGCTGGCGCATGCCACCACGATCGTGGCGGCCACCTTCAACGGCGGCGTGGTGATGGCCGGCGACCGGCGGGCCACCATGGGCAACCTGATCGCCCAGCGCGACATCGAGAAGGTGTTCGCCGCTGACGACTACAGCCTGATCGGCATCGCCGGCACCGCCGGCCTGGCGGTGGAGATGGTCCGGCTGTTCCAGGTCGAGCTGGAGCACTACGAGAAGATCGAGGGCACCGCGCTCACCCTGGACGGCAAGGCCAACCGGCTGGCGACCATGATCCGCGGCAACCTGGGCGCGGCGATGCAGGGGCTGGCCGTGGTGCCGCTGTTCGCCGGCTTCGACCTGGACAGCTCGGGCGAGCCGGCGGATGCAGGCCGGATCTACAGCTACGACGCGGTCGGTGGCCGCTACCCGGAGCAGCACTATCACTCGGTCGGCTCCGGTTCGGTCTTCGCCAAGAGCTCGCTGAAGAAGCTCTGGCGGCCGGGCCTGTCCGGCACCGAGGCGGTCGAGGTGGTGGTCGAGGCGCTCTACGACGCCGCCGACGACGACTCGGCCACCGGCGGCCCGGACCTGACCCGCCGGATCTTCCCGACCGTGTTCACCGCGACCGCCGACGGCACCCACCGGATCCCGGAGGCGACCCTGGACACGATGGTCCGGGCCCTGCTGGACCGGCGCGCCGCCGCCCCGGGTTCCTGACCCGGTTCTGACCCGACAACGCCTGCCGATCAGCTGAAGATGGAGAGTTCGTAATGTCGATCCCGTTCTACGCCTCCGCCGAGCAGATCATGCGCGATCGCTCGGAGTACGCGCGGAAGGGGATAGCGCGCGGTCGCAGCGTGGTGGTGCTGCACTACGCCGACGGCGTGCTGTTCGTGGCCGAGAACACCAGCCCGGCACTGCACAAGGTGTCCGAGATCTATGACCGGATCGGCTTCGCCGCGGTCGGCAAGTACAACGAGTTCGAGAACCTGCGGGTGGCCGGCATCCGGCTGGCCGACCTGCGCGGCTACTCCTACGACCGGCGGGACGTCACCGCCCGGGCGCTGGCCAACGCCTACGCGCAGACCCTCGGCGCGATCTTCACCGAGCAGCAGAAGCCGTACGAGGTCGAGCTGTGCGTGGCCGAGGTGGGCGCCAGCGCCGCGCAGGACCAGCTTTACCGGCTGTCCTACGACGGCACGATCGTGGACGAGCCGAACTTCCTGGTGATGGGCGGCCAGGCCGAGGCGGTGGCCGGCAACGTACGCGACGCCTACTCGCCGGGGTTGCCGCTGGCCGAGGCGATGGCGATCGCGGTCCGTGCGCTCGGCTCGGTGGGCGGGGAGAACGGCGCCCAGCGCAACCTGGCCGCCGACGGCCTGGAGGTGGCGGTGCTGGACCGCAACCGGGCCAAGCGCAAGTTCCGCCGGATCACCGGTGCGGCGCTGGCCGGCATGCTGCCGGGTGGTCAGGCCGGCGAGGGTGGTCAGCCGGGCGAGGATGGTCAGCCCGCGGACGGTGGTCAGCCCGCCGAGGGTGACCGGCCGGCCGCGCAGCCGTCCGAGCCTGCCAGGCCGGACGCACCGGCTGCGCCGGAGGCCGGTGAAGAGCGGCTTCCCGACACCGACTGACCGGCCCCACCCAAACCGGCCAGCCCGCTCCGGCGCAGCCGGCGGCTCAGGCCGGCAACACGTTGTCACCGGACAGCGTCACCTGCACCGAGGGCAACGGACGCGGCGCCGGCCCGTTGATCACCGCGCCGGTGCTGGCGTTGTACACCGAGCCGTGGCAGGGGCAGTCGAGCTGATTGCCGACCGGTGCCACGGTGCAGCCCTGGTGCGTGCAGATGGCGCTGAAGGCGGCCACCGTGCTGCTGCTGGGCCGGGCGATGATGAGCGGCGCGCCGTTCGGCCCGGTGGCCGAGACCGCCCCGCCGACCGGGATCGCGGAGAGTTGGGCCAGCGGCTTGCCGGCAGCCGGGGATCCGGTCCCGCCGGACGAGCCGGAGTCACCGGCGGGGCCGCGGCCGGCGGAGCTCACGGTCGGATTGTCCGGCACCGGCGCCTGGGTGCAGCCGGCCAGGCTCAGGCCGGCCACCCCGGCCACCCCGACCGCGCCCACCCTCAGCACGCTGCGCCGGCTGACGCCGCGGACCGGCGGACCGTCCGTCGGTACCGGCCGGTGGTCGGTGCTCGTCATAGCGATCTCCACTTGTTCGTACCCGCATCCGTCCTGCCTGAACTGAACTGACGGCGGGACCGGCCGATCGGTTCAGCACCGGACCCGTGCGGCATTGAACCAGCCGGTGCCGCGCCGCGTACTGCACACTGGCCACATCATTACCGCACGATCGGAGCGCCCGATGTCGCGCACCGCCGGGCCAGCCGGAACCACCGGCGGCTCAACCGGCTCGACCGGCTCAGCCGGCTCGACCGGCCGAACCGGCCCCATGGGCAACGAAGAGCAGTTCATGCAGGCCTTGCATGACGAGCATGCCGCCGCACTCTGGGCCTTTGCTGTGCGCCTCACCGGCGGCGACCGGCAGGCCGCCGAGGACGTCGTGCAGGAGACGCTACTGCGGGCCTGGCGGCACCCGGACAGCCCGGCGTTCAGCTCCGAGCAGCTGGGCGCGGCCCGGGGCTGGCTGTACACGGTGGCCCGGCGGATCGTCATCGACGAGTGGCGCTCGCGCAGCACCCGGCCGGAGAAGCTGGTCTCCGACGTACCGGAGTCCTTCGACACCGACCACACCGACGCGCTGGTGGAATCCCGGTTGATCACCGATGCGCTGCTGCAGTTGTCCGCCGAGCACCGGGCGGTGCTGGTGGAGATGTTCTACCGTCGTTCCTCGGTGCGGGAGACCGCACACCGGCTGGGCGTCGCCGAGGGCACCGTCAAGTCGCGGACGCACTACGCGCTGCGTGCGCTCAAACTGGCGCTGGCCGAGATGGGGGTGACCGGGCGATGACCGACTTCGCGGCCGAGCACGAGCGGTACGCATACGACGATGCGGCCTACCTGCTCGACGCCCTGGAACCGGCCGACCGCCAGGCGTACGAGCGGCATCTGGCGTCCTGCCCGATCTGCCACGAATCGGTGACCGAGCTGGCCGGCCTGCCGGCCCTGCTGGCCCGGGTCGATCCGGCCGCCCTGGACACCCGGGACGACCCGGTGCCGGAGTCGCTGCTGCCCAAGCTGCTCGCCGAGGTCCGCCGGCGCCGGCATCGGCGCGGCCTGCGGATCGCCACCGCGGGCTTCCTGGCCGCCTGCCTGCTGGCGGTGCTGGCCTTCGGCGGCGTCCAGATCTGGTCGGACTCACACCGGCCGCAGGTGCTGGTCCTGCAACCGGTCAGCCCGGACGCGGCCAGCGTGCACGCGACCGTACGGCTGCTCGGCGACAACGCCGCACCCCGGATCCAGCTCGACTGCGGCTACACCGCCGAGGCGGCGAACGGTGCGGAGAAGGAATACCCGGGCAGCCCACCGTCCTACCGGATGGTGGTGATCAACCGGGCCGGGGTGGCGCGGGACCTGGGCAACTGGACACCGCAGCCGGGCGAGGACGTCGAACTCGTCCGGGACAGCCCGTGGAAGCGCCAGGCGCTGTCCCGGATCGAGATCTCCGACACCAACGGCGAGGTACTGCTGTCGGTGTCGCTGTAGCCGGCGGCCGGCTAAGGCCCCCGACTGGGTCGGGCCGCCGCTACAGCGTGATCGCCGCCGGCCGGTGGGTGCTCGACTCGATGTCGGTGACCGCCGCGCCGAACAGCTTGTGCGCCAGGTCGGACAGCGCGCGGGCGGCGGCCAGCTCGTCGCCGATCTCCGGGATGTCGACATCATGCGGGTGGCGGTGCGCGGTGCCGACCCCGGTCAGCATGGTGTCCCGGGTGTGCAGCCGGGCGGTGGCCCGGGTCTGCCCGTCCTGCTCGTCCAGGTAGAGGTACAGCTTCCACTCTTCGGTGTGTTCCATGACTGAAGACCCCCTCGCCGATCACTGTCCGTCCGGGCCGAGCGGCCGCGACAGTGGCTTTGGTCCCCGATCAGCGGGCCGCCGGGCAGGGGTGGGCCGGCAACCTCTGCCGGTGGGGCGACAACGCCTGCCGGTGGGGCGACACCGGCTGCCGGTGGGGCGACACCGGCTGCCGGTAGGGCGATAACGCCTGCCGGTGGGCGATAACGTCTCGATTTCTGCTCGGCCGCCCGCCAAACCGCCCACACCGGCCGTGCGCTGACTAGGCTGTTACCTGTGCAGCGACGGATCTTCGGCATCGAGAACGAATACGGTGTCACCTGCACATTCGAGGGTCAGCGCCGGCTCAGCCCGGACGAGGTGGCCCGGTACCTGTTCCGCCGGGTGGTGAGCTGGGGCCGATCGTCCAACGTCTTCCTGCGCAACGGCGCCCGGCTCTACCTGGACGTGGGCAGCCATCCGGAATACGCCACCCCGGAATGCGACTCCCTGGTCAGCCTGGTCACCCACGACAAGGCCGGCGAGCGGATCCTGGAAGGCCTGCTGATCGACGCCGAGCGCCGGCTGAACGACGAGGGCATCGCCGGCGACATCTACCTGTTCAAGAACAACACCGACTCGGCCGGCAACTCCTACGGCTGCCACGAGAACTACCTGGTGGCACGGCACGGCGAGTTCAGCCGGATGGCCGACGTGCTCATCCCGTTCCTGGTCACCCGGCAGCTGATCTGCGGGGCCGGCAAGGTGCTGCAGACCCCGCGCGGGGCGGTGTACTGCCTCAGCCAGCGGGCCGAGCACATCTGGGAGGGCGTCTCCTCGGCGACCACCCGGTCGCGGCCGATCATCAACACCCGGGACGAGCCGCACGCCGACGCCGAACGGTACCGCCGGCTGCACGTGATCGTCGGCGACTCGAACATGAACGAGTGCACCACGCTGCTCAAGGTCGGCAGCGCGGATCTGGTGCTGCGGATGATGGAGCAGGGCATCACGTTCAAGGACCTGACGCTGGAGAACCCGATCCGGGCGATCCGGGAGATCAGCCACGACCTGACCGGCACCCGGCAGGTGAAGCTGGCCAACGGCCGGATGGCCAGCGCGAGTGAGATCCAGCGCGAGTACTACGAGAAGGCCCGTACCTTCGTCGACGGCGCCGGCACCGACCCGCTGACCGAGCAGGTGCTCGACCTGTGGGGCCGGACGCTGAAGGCGGTCGACTCGCAGGACCTGAGCCTGGTCGACCGGGAGATCGACTGGGCGACCAAGTACCAGCTCATCGAGCGGTACCGCAACAAGTTCGACCTGCCGCTGTCCTCGCCGCGGATCGCCCAGCTGGATCTGACCTATCACGACATCCGCCGCGACCGCGGGCTGTTCTACCTGCTCAACGGCAAGGGCGCGGTCGGCCGGGTGACCACCGACCTCGCCGTGTTCGAGGCCAAGAACGTGCCACCGCAGAGCACCCGGGCCAAGCTGCGCGGGGAGTTCATCAAACGCGCGCAGGAGACCCGGCGGGACTTCACCGTGGACTGGGTGCACCTGAAGCTGAACGACCAGGCGCAGCGGACCGTGTTGTGCAAGGACCCGTTCCGTTCGGTGGACGACCGCGTCGAGAAGTTGATTGCCTCGATGTGACCACCTCGGCGGATCAGCGCACCGCTCGGGGTGTCAGCCGCCGCGCGGGGAGCCGTGGCATACCGTTGTCGGATATGGCCGCCCGACGACAGCAGCGACTGGTGTCACTGGTGCTGTGCCTGCTCTCCACCCGGCAGTTCATCACCGCCGAGCGGATCCGGGACACGGTCGAGGGCTACCAGGTGGCCGACGGGGCCAGCAACCCGGACGAGGCGTTCAAGCGCAGCTTCGAGCGGGACAAGGCCGAGCTTCGGGAGTTGGGCATCCCGCTGGAGACCGGCCGGAACTCCGCGTTCGACACCGAGGACGGCTATCGGATCGCCCGTAAGGACTTCGAGCTGCCGCCGATCAGCTTCACCGCGGACGAGGCGGCCGCGGTCGGGTTGGCCGCCCGGCTGTGGAGCACCGCGTCGCTGGCCTCCGAGGCCCGGGCGGCGCTGATCAAGCTGCGGGCGGCCGGCATCGAGATCGAGGAGCCGGAGTCGGACACGCTGCCGCCGCTGTCGGCCAGCGAACCGGCCCTGCCGCCGCTGGTGGCCGCGGTGTCCGGGCGGCGGGTGGTGCAGTTCCGGCACCACAAGCGCTACAGCGACACCACCGACCGGCGCACGATGGAACCGTGGGGGGTGCTGTCCTGGCGCGGCCGCTGGTACGTGGTCGGCCACGACCGGGACCGCGGCGAGGTGCGCAGCTTCCGGCTGGACCGGATCGTCGGCGAGGTGAAGACGCTGCCCGGCACGGCCCGGACGGAGCGGCCGGCCGGGCTGGACATGCTGGCGCTGGTGCGCGGCGCCAACCACCATCCCGACCAGCAGGCGCTGGTCCGGGTGGCGCCGAACCGCGGTGGCCAGCTGCGCCGGCTGGCCAGCTCGGTGGAGTCCGGCGAAGGCGGTGACCTGCTGACCATCTCCTACCGGGATCTGGACCGCACGGCCGGGCTGGTGGCGGCGGCCGGTCCGGACGCCTTCGTACTGGAGCCGCCGGAACTGGTGAAGGCAGTGGTGACCTTGCTGGAGGCGGCGGCGGGCGGCCACCGATGAGCGCTTGCGCGAAGAGCCAGGTGGACCGATGAGCGACACCAGCGACAAGGTGTCCCGGCTGCTGGCGCTGGTGCCGTACGTACAGGCCCGCGGGGTTGCCTCGATCAGCGAGACCGCGCACGCCTTCGGCATCGAGCCGGACCAGCTGCGCAGGGAGCTGGAGATGCTGTGGCTGTGCGGGCGCAGCTCCGGCCCGGAGGACCTGATCGACCTGATGTTCGAGGGCGACACCATCTCGGTGATCTACGACGGCGGCCTGCGCCGGCCGCTG
>DASUAC010000150.1:0-8221 GCA_035763985.1 Jatrophihabitans sp.
TGCGCCTCGCTCAGCCATTGCTGACTTCGCGCCGGCACATCGACCTGTTACGGGTAGCCGGCGCTTGCTGTTGAGCGTGCCCCTCGATCAGCGCGATTGAGCTCAGGCGCAATCCGATAGGCCCGCCGTTTCCGGCGCGTCCCAAGATCCGTGTCCCGGTGCTCGGCGCATCGTCATGAGGCCACCCGGCCACCCCCAGCATGCACTCGCGAAGGGACACCCCTGCCAATGGCAGCGCGTAAGGGACAGGGTCAATGGGCACTCGGCTACCGGGAGCCGCTGAACCCCAATGAGCGCAGCAAGCGCGACAACGACGGCCTGCTGGTACGGCAGCGGATCATCGACATCTACGCCCGGGGCGGGTTCGCCAGCATCGACCCGGGTGATCTGCGTGGCCGATTCCGCTGGTACGGCCTGTACACCCAGCGCGCACCCGGCATCCCCGGTGGCAAGACCGCGATCCTGGATCCCGAGGAGCTCGACGACGAGTTCTTCATGATGCGGATCCGGATCGACGGCGGCGCGCTGAACACCGACCAGCTGCGCGTGATCGGTGAGATCGCCAGCACGTACGGCCGGGATCTGGCCGACATCACCGACCGGCAGAACATCCAGCTGCACTGGATCCGGGTGGAGGACGTACCCGCGATCTGGGAGAAGCTGGAGGCGGTCGGGCTGTCCACCACGGAGGCCTGCGGTGACACCCCGCGGGTGATGCTGGGTTGCCCGCTGGAAGGCGTCGCAGCCGACGGCGTCGTCGATGCCGGGCCGGCCCTGCGCGAGGTGGTCAGCCGCTACCTCGGTGATCCGGCGTTCTCCAACCTGCCGCGCAAGTTCAAGACCTCCATCTCCGGCTGCGCCCAGCACTGCGTGAACCACGAGATCAACGACGTGGCGTTCGTCGGCGTGCGCAACGACGGCGGCGAGGCCGGCTTCGACCTGTGGGTCGGCGGCGGACTGTCCACCAACCCGATGTTCGCCGAGCGGCTCGGGGTGTTCCTGCGGCCGGACGAGGTGGCCGAGGTGTGGGCCGGGGTGACCGGGATCTTCCGCGACTACGGGTATCGGCGATCGCGCAACCACGCCCGGCTGAAGTTCCTGCTCGCCGACTGGGGCACCGAGAAGTTCCGTGAGGTGCTGGAGTCGGAGTACCTGCACCGGCGGCTGCCGGACGGCCCGGCACCGACCGCCTCGCCAGCCCACCGTGACCACATCGGGGTGATCCGGCAGGCCGACGGACGGGTCGCGGTCGGCGTCACCACCAGGTCCGGCCGGACCAGCGGGTCGGTGCTGAGCAAGGTGGCCAAGCTCGCCGAGGCCTACGGCAGCGGCCGGGTACGCACCACCGCCCAGCAGGGCCTGGTGATGCTCGACCTGCCACCGGAGTCGGCCGAGGACGTCATCGCCGAGCTGGACCAGCTTGGCTTGTCGGCCCGGCCCAGCGCGTTCCACCGGGGCACCATCGCCTGCACCGGGATCGAGTTCTGCAAGCTGGCGCTGGTGGAAACCAAGGGCCGGGCGGAGACCATCCGGGCCGAACTGGAACGCCGGCTGCCCGACTTCGACACCCCGATCACGATCAACGTCAACGGCTGCCCGAACTCGTGCGCCCGGTTCCAGGTCGCCGACATCGGCTTCAAGGGCATCGTCGGCAAGGTCAAGCAGGAGGACGGATCGTTCGCCGACGCCGACGCCTTCCAGGTGCACCTGGGCGGCCAGCTCGGCGCCGAGGCTTCGTTCGGACGGAAGTTCCGCGGCTTGAAGGTGACCGCGGCCGAGGCCCCTGACTATGTCGAGCGGATCCTGACCGGCTACCTGCAGCGGCGAACCGAGAACGAATCCTTCGCCGGCTATGTCAGCCGGGCCGAGGAGGAGTGGCTGCTGTGAACGGCGAGCGTGACCGGCGGACGGCTGTGAGCCGCGATGTCTGAGCGGGCGGCGCCGTTCCACTGCCCGTACTGCGCCGAGGAGGACCTGCGTCCGTTCGGCGAAACCCACGGGCAGTGGCGGTGCGGCGCCTGCCAGCGGGTTTTCGCCTTGAAGTACTTGGGTATTGCGGGCGGCTGGCAGAGCCGGTCGCCACTTGAAGAGGACGCTGCCGAATGAGCACGATCACCTCGATCAGCCTGCCGGAGCTGGCCGAACAGGCCGCCCGGCAACTCGAACACGCCACCGCGGAGGACGTCCTCGGCTGGGCCCGGGACACCTTCGGCGAGCAGTGGTGCGTCACCTCGTCGATGGCCGACGCCGTCGTGCCGCATCTGGCCAGCCGGATTTGCCCAGGCGTGCACGTGGTGTTCCTCGACACCGGGTATCACTTCGCGGAGACGATCGGGATGCGGGACGCGGTCGCGGTCACCATGCCGGTGCGGGTGAAGACCGTGCTGCCGATGGCCACGGTCGGCCAGCAGGACGCCCGGTTCGGCCCCCAGCTGCACGCCCGCAACCCCGACCTGTGCTGCGCGCTGCGCAAGGTGGAACCGCTGGACCGGGCGCTTCGGCCGTACCAGGCCTGGGCGTCCGGGCTGCGCCGGACCGAGTCGACCACCCGGGCCGGCACCCGGGTGGTCGAGTGGGACGCCAAGCACGGCATGGTCAAGATCAATCCGATCGCAGGCTGGACCGACGAGCAGGTCGCCGGCTACATCGCCGAGCACGGCATCCTGGTCAACCCGCTGCTTTCCGACGGGTACGGCTCGATCGGCTGCGCGCCGTGCACCCGACGGCTGCTGGCCGGCGAGCACGGCCGGGCCGGACGCTGGGCAGGCACCGACAAGACCGAGTGCGGGCTGCACGGCTGAGACGGGATCGAAGCTATTCCGTGTCACCGCAGTTCGGAGGACGGTTGACCAACAGCTCGGGATGGTGGTGGTAGTTGCGTTGGGGTTGCTGCTCGGGGTGCGAGGGTGGTGGTTGCCAGTGCGGTATGCCGTCGATCAGGACGGTCCGCCACCCTTGCTTCGGTGCTTCGGTGTTGTGGTAGCCGCAGGCAATCGCCATGGAGCCCAAGTCGGTACGGCCGCCCTGTGCCCAGTCGGTGGTGTGATGGATCTCCGAGCGTGCGGCGCTGCGGGTGCAGCCGGGGAAGGTGCAGCCACGATCGCGGGCGAACAGCGCCTTGCGTTGGCCGGGTGAGGCGAGTCGACGGCGTCGGCCGTAGGCGAGGATGCCGCCGGCGTCATCGAGCACCACAGGAAGCATCGAGCCTTGCGCCGCCAACTGGAGCGCCTCGTCGATGGACAGCGCGCCGCCGTGGTGGGTGGTGGCCCAGCCTGCCCGGCGTTCCAGGTCCGACAGTGACAGGGTGACCATGAGTTGGCAGGGCAGCCCGGCCTGGTCCGGCAAGTCGCCAGCGGCGAGCAGTCGGCGACCGGCTTCCTCGAACGCATCGTGCCAGCGTTGCGGAAGGGTGCGCTCGTCCGGGCCGAGCGCGTCGTCGGGTCGGCGGCCAGCCAGCGGGGCGAGGATGGCTTCCCAGATCGCCTGACAGGTCGGGCTGAGTCGACCCTCCAATAGCCCGGTCGAATCGGGCAGCCGGTTCAGCGTCAGTCGCCGGTGGCACTGCTGCTGACGCTGCTCGTCGGGGCTGGGTCCGTCCGGATCCAGATGAGCAAGGATCCGCTGGCCCAGCTGGCGGATCCTGCCCGGACTGAGGGTCCGGCCCTGCTCCAGCAATGTGACTTCGACGGCGGTGGCGTGCTCGGCCCGTTGCGCGTCCGGGATCGCTTCGACGGCCTCGGCGATCACCACGGCATGCTCCGGGCTGATCTGTGCTTCAGCCAAGGCATCAGCGGTCGGCGGATACAGCGGCTCCAAGGTCTCGCCGGTCAGGCTGCGCCGGACACCGAACCGCTCGACCGCCCGGGCCCATTTCCGCGCCACGGCCAAGTCGCACCGCAGTTGCACCGCGATCAGATCGGCCAGACTGCGATACCCCAGCATGCCGGGCACATTGCGGTTGTTGAGCTCGGCCAGCGCCATCAATGTCCGGTGCCGCTCACGGGCCGCGTTGGCCTCCGCCTCCAGCACAACGGCGAACAACTCGGCATCAGTCGCCAGCTGCTCGCTCATGTGTTCGATTCTAAGTCACCGAACAGCAATAGGCAAGCATTCTCCGTACCCAAATAGCCTTATACGCAAAGGCAAAACCTCAGTCGGTACGGCTGCCGCGGCGCGGACCTGACTCCCCCGCCGCTGCGTCCTGGGCCGATCTCGGGAACAAGCGCGGCTGATCAGCAACACGCCCCCCTAGGCCACCGGCAGCCGGCCGGACGGCCTAGTGTGCATTTCCATGGACGAGATGACCGGGCTGCCCGCCACCACGGTCACCCTCGTCGACGTGCCGGCGAGCCGGGTGTCGGACCGGCTGGCCGAGGCGATGCAGATCTACGTCCTGGCGATGGGTTATCCGCCGGGCAGCGGCGGCCAGCGCGGCGTGCACATGCTGCGGCACGCGAAGCTGGCCCAGTTCCGGTACCGGCTGGCGCTGGATCCGCAGGGCGTGATGCTGGGTTTCGGCTACGGCTACACCAGCCTGCCTGGCCAGTGGTGGCACGATCTGGTCCGCCGGGCGGTGACCCAGGACGCCGACTACTGGCTGCGCGAGGCGTTCGAACTGTCCGAGCTGCACGTCCGGCCGGAGTCCCAGGGGCAAGGCATCGGCGAACAGCTGCTCCGGTCGCTGGCCGACGGACTGCCGCACCGCACCATGCTGCTCTCCACCCCGGAGGGTGAGAACCGGGCGTGGCGGCTCTACCGGCGGCTGGGTTTTCAGGACCTGGCCCGCAACCACCTGTTCCCCGGCGACCACCGGCCGTTCGGCGTGCTCGGCGCCGCGCTGCCCTTCCCGCGTACGGCGGGACGAGACTGAACCCGCGAAGGGCGGGACGAGACTGAACCCGCGAAGGGCGGGACGTGACTGAACCCGCGAACGGCGGGACGAGACCGAGCCCAACTATCTGGCCGGCGAGCTACCTGGCCAGCGAGCCGAGCGAGAGGTTGTGCCAGATCTCACGGGTCGCCTTGGACCGGTTCAGCGTGTAGAAGTGGATGCCCGGCACGCCCTCGTCCAGCAGTCGCTGGGCCAGCTGGCACATCTGTTCGATGCCCAGCGCCCGTACCGCCTTGGGGTCGTCGGCGATCTCGGCGAACCGGGCGCCGAGCTCGGCCGGGAACGGCGCGCCGGTGAACTTCTCCGAGCGTTCGATGATGCCCATGTTGGTGACCGGCATCAGCCCGGCGATGATCGGCGCGGTACAGCCGGCGGCCAGGATCCGATCCCGCATCCGCAGGTAGGCATCGGCCTCGAAGAACATCTGGGTCACCGCGAACTCGGCACCGCGGCGGAACTTGGCGACGAAGAACTCGGTGTCGTCCTCGACCGTCTTCGACCTGGGATGCCGGTACGGGAACGCCGCCACCCCGACCGTGAAGTCGCCGTGCGCCCGGATCAGCTCGACCAGATCCGCCGCATATTCCAAGCCTTGCGGGTGCTTGACCCAGTCCCCCAGCGGGTCGCCCGGCGGATCGCCGCGCAGTGCCATCACGTTGCCGATGCCGGCGTCGGCCAGCCGGCCGATGATCGAGCGCAGCTCGGCCACCGAGTGCCCCACCGCGGTCAGGTGAGCGACCGGCAGCAGGGTGGTGTCGCTGGCCATCCGCTCGGTGATCTCGATGGTCCGTTCCCGGGTCGAGCCGCCGGCGCCGTACGTCACCGAGACGAAGTCCGGACGCAGCGACTCCAGTTCGCGGATGGTGGTCCACAGCAGCCGGGACTCCTCCGCCGTCTTCGGCGGGGAGAACTCGAAGGAAAAGGTCGGTTTGCCGGTTCCGAAACAATCCCTGACCATCCGTGCCATGCGGCCAGCGTAGTGCCGTGAACTCGAGCGCCGATATCTGCCACGATGTTGGCGTGGCGGTCAGCGAGCGCACGTTTGCCGATGCGGGGCCGGCATCGTCGGCGCCCCCGCGCTGGCTGGACCGGCTGGACCGGCTGGTCGAGAACTGGACCCTGGGCACCATCGGCCGGCTCGGGCTGGCCGGCACCGTACTGATCATGCTCGGCAGCTTCGGCGCCGGCGCGCTGCCGGCCAACGACCCGAGCCGGACGTTCCCGGTGATCGGGCTGCTGCGGCACGGTACGGCCGGCCTGCACGTCGCGCTCGGCTTCTACTACCTCGGGCTGATCCTGCTGGTGGTGGCCTGGCTGGTGCTGGGCCGGCTGCTGCTGACCGGCGCCACCAGCGGCTACCTGCCGGCCGGCCGGACGGTGGTCAGCCCGGCCCGGCTGCGCACCATGGTCATCGGCTGGATGCTGCCGCTGCTGGCCGGCATGCCGCTAGCCAGTTCGGACCTGTACAGCTATGCCGCCCAGGCGCAGCTGGCCCGGCACGGCCTGGACCCGTACACCACCACGCCCGCCGATCTGCCGGCGGTGGACCTGGGCAAGTTCCTGGACAACGTGGCCTGGAAGTGGGTCGACACCCCCTCGCCGTACGGACCGCTGTGGATCGCGCTGTCGAAGTGGGTCGCGGTCGGCATCGGCAACCACGCGCTGATCAGCGCGTTGCTGCTGCGGCTGCTGTCGTTCGGCGCGATGCTGGCGATCGCGTGGCTGTTGCCGGTGCTCGCCGAGCGGTACGGACGCCGGCCGGATCTCGCGCTGTGGCTGGCGGTGGCCAATCCGCTGATCGTGGTGCACACGGTCGGCGGCGGGCACAACGACGCGCTGATGGTGGCGCTGATGATCGCCGGCCTGGTGCTGGCCAGCAGACCGAACGCGAACTGGCGGCACCTGCTGGCCGCGCTCGCGCTCACCACGCTGGCCGCGGCGGTCAAGTCGCCCGGGCTGATCGCGGTGGCGTTCGTGGTGCCGATCTACCTGTCCGGACGAAGATCGCTGCGCTGGCCGGACTGGCTGCGCTTCTGCGCGCTGGCCGCCGGCATCGTGGTGGCGGTGTTCGCGGTGGTGTCGCTGATCGCCGGGGTGGGGCTGGGCTGGACCAAGCAGGTGAGCTCGGGCGTGCAGGTGATCAACTTCATGTCGCTGCCCACCCTGCTCGCGGTGCTCTACCGAGCCGTCCTGGGCGTCCCGCATGCCGGCAAGCTGGTGGACGCCACGGTGCGCGGCTTCCGTACCACCGGCACGGTGCTCAGCGGGCTGCTGCTGATCCTGCTCTGGTTGCAGGCCGCACGGCATCGCGACCGGCCGAAGCTGGTGCTCAAGCTGCTCGCCGTGGCGCTGTTCAGCGTGGTGGTGCTGGGGCCCGCGGTGCAGCCGTGGTACTTCAGTTGGGCGCTCACCGTGGCGGCGGCGCTGCTGGTGTCACCGCGCCGGATCCACCTGGTGGCCACCGTCTCGATCGGGCTCACCCTGCTCACCCGGCCGATGGGGTCCAGCCTGGAGGCCTTCGTCTACATCCCCGCGGTGATCGCGGCCGGGCTGGCCGCCCGGGCGCTGCTCGGACCCATCCTGCAGCGGCGGGACTGAGCCCCCGGTCCGGGTGCCGCGGCCGGCTCGTACCCAGAGCGAGAGGGTGAGCAGGATCAGCGCGAAGCCGAAGCCGAGATCCTCCACCGGGGCGAACGCGATCCGCAGTCCGGTGATGGCGCCCGGGTCGTAGCGGACGATCCGCAGCCCGGTCAGCGTGCCGTTCACCAGCAACTGGAAACCGGCCAGGATCGCGTAGGCGGTCCAGAACGCCCGGCGCCGCACCAGCCCGGTGCGCAACACGAGCAGATCCAGCGCGAGCGCCGCGAGCACCGCGACGACCACCAACTCGGTGTAGGTCACGGCTGCTCGCCCGCCCGTTTCGCAGCCTTGTCCGCTCGGTCGCGGTCGCCTTCGATGCCTTCTGCTCGGCTCCGCGCTCGCTGCGCTCCTCGGCGCTGACGCGCCTGCGATGCTCGCTCGCTGTCGCCTTCGTCGCCTTCTGCTCGGCTCCGCGCTCGCTGCGCTCCTCGGCGCTGACGCGCCTGCGATGCTCGCTCGCTGTCGCCTTCGTCGCCGATCGTCCAGCCGGGCCGGCGGCGGCGCACCGCTTCCAGGGTGAGCACCGCGCAGAGCGGGACGACCACGAAGAACAGCGCCTCCTCCAGCGGCAGGCCGGCCACCGAGACGCCCACCAGGTACCGGCGGTCGAAGGACCACTGATGCCGGTGGATCGCGTACAGGTCCCAGCCGATGCCCAGCACCACCCCGGGCAGCAGCGCGACCAGCAGC
>DASUAC010000151.1:0-4167 GCA_035763985.1 Jatrophihabitans sp.
CCGGTTGGTGACGTTCGGCGAGGCGACGTTGGCGTGGTTGCCGGTCACCACCACGTTGGTCAGGGTCAGGCTGTCGCTGCTGGAGTTCAGGTTCGACCCGGCGATGATGCCGGCGCCGCCGAAGGTGTCGTCCTTGCCGCCGGTGATGGTCAGCGCGCTGATCGCGTTGGTCACGCCACCGGTCAGGTTGGAGTCCAGGTCCAACACCCGCGAGCTGTTGTTGCCGTCGATGATGGTGCTGGCCGAGCCGGCCCCCACCAGGCTCACGTTGGCACCGGCCACCTTGCCCGGCTGCAGCTCGCCGTTGGTCAGCGTGTAGTGCCCGGCCGGGATGTTGATCGTCACCGGCTGCGAGCTGCCGTAGTTGGTGGCGATGCAGGTCGCCTCCCGCAGACTCAACGGCGAAGGCACCGTGGTGCTGCTGCTGCCACAGTCACCGGCGTTGGCCGCGATGTCCGCGGTGGTCGACACGTTGAGCGCGACGGCGGCCGAGGCCTCCCCCGGCCACAGCACCAATTGCCCGAACAGCACCAAGGCGAGCGCTAGGCCGGTCCGGCCCAGAGCGGAACGAGGACGGAGCCGTCGACCTCCGACCTCGACGCGCCGGTGTCCCCCTGAACCGATCCCAGTCATAATTCTCGTCCTTCTGCGCAGCCCGGTGCCGTGAATCGGGGCCTGTGCGGGTTTAGATTTCCGAAGCTCAACTCGGCGCGCCTTCCCAGCTGGCGCGTTTGATCGAGGTGAACTAACCTGCAAACTGTATCTAGCAACGTCGGATACACCAACACTCCAGCTCGCATTGATCTCGCGCTGGGTGCTGCTTCGGGGGAGGATCGGCGTTCTTGGTGCAAAACGCCCAGGGGATTGATGGCGCAGTCAGCCCCGGTGTGGCTAGGCCGCAGAGCATACCGCGCGCGGGCCGACTGTCCCAACGCCGGGCCGATCCCGCGGATAACGATTTCCTCCGAACTCTGTTTGCCGAGTCCAGACCGGATCTCGCCCTGTTACCAGAGGCGGTACGCGGACAGCTGATACGTCTGCAGTTCGAGAGCCAGTCGAGCCAGTACTGCAGCCTCGCCCCGGACGCGGTGGACTGGATCCTGCAGCTCGACCGGGACGGCCGTACGGAGCCGGTGGGCCGCTGCTATCTGGACCAGGGGCCTGCTGAACACCGACTGCTGGATCTGGCGATCCGGCCCGAGTGGCGTGGCCAGGGGCTGGGCAGCGCGGTACTCCGGCGACTGTGCGACGAGGCCGGCCAGGCCGGTGTGCCGCTGCGGCTGAGCGTCTGGCGGGCGAACCAGGGCGCGATCCGGCTGTACCGCCGGCACGGATTCGGCGCAGACGGTGCCGAGGCCGGTACCGAAAGTGATTCATCAGAGATGACGGGCTATCTGCACATGCACTGGTCAGCCGGGGAAATGCGATGAGTACGCCGTCCGGAGCGGGTTACGACGACTTCGCCGAACGGGTCGGCGCCGAGTTCGCATTGCACCTGCCGGACGGCGCCCAGGCTCCGCTGGTGCTTACCGAATGCACAGCGAGTGGGCAGCACCACTTCTCGTTGATCTTCAAGGCCGGCCCACAAGCGCCGATAGAGCAGGCGCTATATCAACTTTCGGCAGACGGCTTCGGCCCTGAGGTGGTATTCCTGGTACCGGTTCGGCGGCGGCCGAACGATTCGGACTTTCCCTTGGAATACCAGGCAATTTTCAATTCCATGCCCGTCCCGGGTGGGTCGGCCTGACCCAACCGGTACTCCAACCGCTCGAGGAAGAAGCGCGATGAGTACTCCGTACATCGGCGAGATCCGCATCTTCGCCGGGAACTTCGCTCCAGTCGGCTGGCTACTGTGCCAAGGCCAACTGCTGCCGATCTCCCAGTACGACGTCCTGTTCAACCTGATCGGCACCACCTACGGCGGCGACGGCCAGAACACCTTCGCCCTGCCGAACCTGGCCTCCCGGATCCCGTACCACCAAGGCTCCGGGTACGTGCTCGGGCAGATGGCCGGCGTCGAGCAGGTCACCCTGACCCAGCAGCAGATTCCGGTGCACACCCACCAGGCGAACGCCTCGAGCGCCGCGAGCACCCAGCCCGGTCCGGCCGGCAACGTCTGGGCGGACTGGAACTCGCCGGTGTACCAGTCGACCGCCAGCGCTCCGAACACCACGATGAGCCCGCAGTCGCTGCTCCCCGCCGGTGGAAGTCAGCCGCACGACAACATGCCGCCGTTCCTCTGCCTGAACTTCATCATCGCCACCGAGGGCATCTACCCGTCGCCGAACTGACCGGCGTCCCAACACTTTCCGGAGCCATTCATGAGCGATCCGTTCATCGGCGAGATCAAGGTGATCTCGTTCAACTTCCCGCCGAAGGGCTGGGCATTCTGCAACGGCCAGCTGTTGCCGATCAACCAGAACCAGGCGCTGTTCTCGATCCTCGGCACCAGCTACGGCGGCGACGGCCGGACCACCTTCGGCTTGCCCAACTTCCAGGCCAGGATGCCGATCCACCAGGGCCAGGGCTTCACCATCGGGCAGACCGGTGGCGAGGTCGCCCACACCCTGACGATCAACGAGATGCCGGCCCACAACCACCCGGCCCAGGGGCAATCCGCGGCCGCGCCCACCACCGGCGTCTCGCCGACCAACTCGGTCTGGGCCAATTCCAGCCAGAACCCGTTCGGCCCGTCCCCGAACACCACCATGAGCCCGGCGGCGATCGGCAATGCCGGCGGCAGCCAGCCGCACCCGAACGAGGCGCCCTACCTGGTGCTCAACTTCATCATCGCCCTGGTGGGCATCTTCCCGTCGCGCAACTAGACCGGCTAAACAGGAGCTTTCGATGACCGATCCCTTCCTCGCCGAGATCCGGATGTTCGGCGGCAACTTCGCACCGAACGGCTGGGCGCTCTGCAACGGCCAGCTGATGGCCATCTCGCAGAACACCGCGCTGTTCTCGCTGCTCGGCACCACCTATGGCGGCGACGGCCGGGTCACCTTCGGCCTGCCCAACCTGATGGGCACCGCCCCGATGCAGCAGGGCCAGGGAGCCGGGCTGTCCGCCCGCTGGCTGGGCGAGACCGGGGGTGAGCCGTACGTGACCCTGCTGACCTCCGAGATGCCGATGCACACCCACGTGCCCAATGCCTATGCCGCCGACGGTAACCAGAACTCGCCGCAGAACGCGGTGTGGGGCCAGACCGGCATCGGCCGGCAGGGTGTACCGCTGTACGCGGCATCGCCCAACGTGCTGATGAATCCGATGACCACCGGCATCACCGGCGGCAGCCAGCCGCACAACAACATGCCGCCGTACCTGTGCGTGTCGTTCATCATCGCGCTGCAGGGGATCTTCCCGCAGCGACCGTGATGTCCGCCGGCCACCGCCGGTAGCCGTACCGTTGCGAAAGCCGGATCTGCCTATCTCATCGGCAGATCCGGCTTTCGCGTTGTTCGGCGGACAAAGCGGGTCGATCACCGGACGAAGTGTGTCGATCGGCGAGCGCAGCGAACCGGACAACGGAACACCTTTGCCGGCAAAGCAGATCCGATGACATTCCCTTAACGGGGCACTGGCTAGGTTGGGCGCCCTAGGACGCGTCCCGCTCGTGGTCAAGCAGACATCAGGAGGAAAGCCGGGCGCGGTCCTGGTCGCCGGAGCCGGTTGCGGTCCGGCCGGCGAACCGACAACTGCAACGGGGGGAAATCATGCGCCGACGGCATATCGCGCTGTCCGCACTCGCGGCGTCCGCACTCGTCCTGCCAGTGGTGATCGGCAGCGGGGATGTGGCAGCCAGCTCGAGCAAGAGCCCGGCCAAGCCGAAACCGGCGGTCGTGGTGCACGGCCTGAACAATCCTCGACAGCTCTACCTGGACGGCAACGTGCTGCTGATCGCCGAGGCCGGCAAGGGTGGCACCCTGGCCAGCATCCCGGACCCGGAGGGTGGCGCCCCGCAGGGCGTCGGCCGTACCGGTTCGATCTCGGCGGTCGCCTACCCGGCCTCGGCGAACAACCTCAGCCCGCACCGCATCATCACCGGCCTGCTCTCGGCGGCCGGCCAGGACGGTTCCGGCGCGGTCGGCTCGGACGGGGTGGCGGTCACCGGCCACCGGATCCTGGTGCAGGAGACCTTCTTCCCGCCGCAGGCCATCACCTCCGGCC
>DASUAC010000152.1:0-2941 GCA_035763985.1 Jatrophihabitans sp.
GAGCTCGCTCGGCTGCAGCCAGCCGGTGTCGAACACCCCGCACGGCTGGGCGGATCCGGGCGGCGCGGTGAGATGGAAGCCCGGGTAGCTGGCCAACGCCAGCCCGACCGCCGCGTCGGAGAATCGCCGGCCGATCGCCTCCGGGTCGGCGCCGCGGACCACACAGCTCAGCGTCGCGCTGGCGGTCGCCTCGGTATCGGCGTCCGGCCGGTCGGTCCGGCGCAACGTCCACTCGGCATCCGCCGGCAGCTGCCGGCCGAGTTGCGCGCGGACCAGCGCCGCCTTCGCCTCGATATCCAGCCCGGTCAGCACGAACTGCACCTCGTTGCGGTATCCGGCCAGGCTGTTCAGGCCGACCTTGTACCGCGGCGGCGGTGGCTCGCCGACGGCGCCGCTGACCAGCACCCGGTCCGGGCCGTCCGGGCGCAGTTCCACCCGGTCCAGCCGGGCGGTCACGTCCGGGCCGGCGTACCGGCCGCCGGCGATCTCGTACAGCAGTTGCGCGGTGACCGTGCCGACGCTGACCGCTCCGCCGCTGCCCGGGTGCTTGGTGATCACCGCTGAGCCGTCGGCCCGCACCTCGGCGATCGGGAAGCCGGGCCGGTCGAGGCCGGACAGCTCGGTGAAGAAGGCGTAATTGCCACCGGTCACCTGCGCGCCGCACTCGATCAGGTGACCGGCGACCACCGCGCCGGCCAGCGCGTCGTAGTCGGTGGCCGACCAGCCGAAGTGCGCGGCGGCCGGCCCGACGACCAGCGACGCGTCGGTCACCCGGCCGGTCACCACGATGTCGGCGCCGGCCCGCAGGCAGGCCGCGATCCCCCAGCCGCCCAGGTAGGCGTTGGCCGCCAGCGGCTTGCCGAACCCGAACCGGTCGGCGTCGCCGATCAGGTCGTCACCCTCGACATAACCCACCCGGACGGTCAGGCCCAGCCGGTCGGCCAGCGCGCCGATCGCGGCGGCGAGCCCGGCCGGGTTCAGCCCGCCGGCGTTGGTGACGATCCGCACGCCGCGCCGGATCGCCTCGGCCAGGCACGGTTCCAGCTGGCGCAGGAAGGTCTTGGCGTACCCCAGCGCCGGGTCGCGCTGCCGGTCCCGGCCGAGGATCAGCATGGTCAGTTCGGCCAGGTAGTCGCCGGTCAGTACGTCCAGCTCGCCGCCGGCCAGCATCTCGGCGAGGGCGGAGAACCGATCGCCGTAGAAGCCGGAGAAGTTGCCGATCCGCAAAGGCCGATCGGCCGCCACCGCCCGGCTCATCGGCTTGCCGCCCGGCTCATCGGCTTGCCTTTCGGCCTCATCGGCTTGGCTGCCCGGCTCATCGGCTTGCCGCCCTGCCCGCGCCCGGCGGCCCGGCGAACGCCTGGATGATCTCCAGCCAGATCTCGGCCTGCGGGCCGTGCGCGACCAGGGCCACGTCCCGGCGGTGCCGACGCTGCACGGCGAGCAGGCAGAAGTCGAATGCCGGCCCGGTCACCGACTGGCCGGCATCGGCCGGGCCGTACTGCCAGCGGCTGCCGTCCGGCGTGGTCAGCTCGATCCGGAACTCCCCGGCCGGGACCTCGAGTCCGTGCAGCCGGAACGCGAAATCCCGAGTGCGTACGGCCAGCCGCGCCACGTGCTGCAACCGGTTGGTCGGCCGCGGCGGTTCGCCCAGCGCCTCGGCCACATCCAGCCCGTGCGCCCAGGTTTCCATCAGCCGGGCGGTGGCCATCGAGGCCGCGCTCATCGGCGGCCCGAACCAGGCCAGCTTGCGTCCCGGCTGCACCGCGGCGAGCCGTTCGGCAAGCTCCGCCCGGCCGGCCCGCCAGCCGGCCAGCAGTTCGTCCGGGGGCAGGGCGGCGCCGGTCGCGGCCGCGTCGTCGACGAAGCGGGCCGGGTCGGCGGATGCCCGCCGCATCGCCTCGGCCAGCCGGTCCGGCTGCTCGATGGCCAGCAACGCCAGCCGATCGGTCCAGTTCAGGTGCGCGATCTGGTGCGCGATGCTCCAGCCCGCCGCGGGGGTCGGCTTCGCCCAGCCGGCGGCGGGCAGGGTCGCGACCCGCGCGTCCAGTTCCTCGCCCTCGGCGGCCAGGTCGGCCAGCACCAGGGCAAGGGTCGATGTCGGCTCTGCCACCCGGACAGCCTGGCACCGGCGAGCAAAACAAGCAAGCGTGCTTGGTTTGCTCGCCGGCACCCGGCGAGTGGCCCCGGCGACGCACGTAGGCTGGCCGGGACGAACGGAGGCACGTGGAGATTCCGGCATTCACCACCCGTCCCGATGTACGCGGCGACTTCGGCATGGTCGCCAGTACGCACTGGCTGGGCACCGCGGTCGGCATGAGCGTGCTGGAGCGAGGCGGCAACGCCGCCGACGCGGCGGTGGCCGCCGGCTTCGTGCTGCAGGTGGTGGAACCACACCTGAACGGCCCCGGCGGCGAGGTGCCGATCCTGCTCTGGGACCCGGAAGAGCAGCGGGTCCGGGTGATCGCCGGCCAGGGTGTCACGCCGGCCGCGGCCAGCATTTCCCGTTATCGGGACGAGGGATTGACCATGGTGCCGGGCACCGGCCTGCTGGCCGCGACGGTGCCCGGCGCGTTCGGCGGCTGGCTGCGGTTGCTGGCCGACTACGGCAGTTGGCGGCTGGCGGACGTACTGGAACCGGCGATCTTCTATGCCGAGCACGGGTTTCCGGTATTGCCGGCGATCCGGGACACCATCGCGCGGGTGGCGCAGACGCTCTCCGACGACTGGCCGGCCTCGGCGGCGGCCTGGCTGCCCGGCGGTGCGGTGCCGGCCGCCGGCAGCAGGCTGCGCAACCCGGCGCTGGCCGCCACCTGGCGCCGGTTGCTCGCCGAATGCGGTGGATCCGCTCGGGAGTCGGAGATCGAGGCGGCCCGCCGGGCGTTCTACACCGGCTTCGTCGCCGAGGCGATCGCCGAGCACGTCCGCCGTCCGGTGCGCG
>DASUAC010000153.1:0-3276 GCA_035763985.1 Jatrophihabitans sp.
CGGCTGCGGCTGGTGCCGGTGCTCCCCGGCAACCCCGGGCTGCCGCCGGCCGCGCAGGTGCCGCTCGGCTCGGCCGCGCTGCCGGTGATAACCGCGCGGTTCGTCGCCCGGGCGCACCGGCTCGGCCTGCAGGTGCACGCCTGGACCATCAACACCCGCGCCGAGATGACCGCGCTGCTGGATCTGGGGGTGGACGCCATCATGAGCGACCGGGCGGATCTGCTGCGCGAGGTGCTGACCGAGCGTGGCGCATGGCCGAGTTGAGCGAGCCGGCCGGCCGGGCCGAGCTGACCGGGCCGAACCCGGAGTTGCTCGCCCGCCAGCGGCGGGGCTGGTACCTCTACGGCTGGGCCAGCCATGTCTTCCCGACCATCGTGGTGACCGTCTTCATGGGCCGGTACCTGACCTCGGTGGCCGAGAACGCGGTCGGCGAGCACGGCCGGGTGCACCTGCTCGGGATCCCGGTGGCGCCCGGCAGCCTGTTCGCCTACCTGGTCTCGGCCGGCACCGTGCTGCTGGTGCTGGCCATGCCGCTGGTCGGCGCGGTGGCCGACCGTACCGGCGCCAAGCGGGAACTGCTGCTCGGCTTCGGCTGGCTGGCGGCCGCCTGCTGCATCGGCCTGATCACGGTCAGCGGCACCGACTGGCAGCTCGGCGCGGTGCTGTTCGAGCTGGCCTTCCTCGGCTACTCGTGCGCCACCGTGGTCAACTACGCGCTGCTGGTGGACGTGTCCGGGCCGGGCGAACGGGACCGGGTGTCGTCCTTCGGCTGGGCGTTCTCCTACGTCGGCGGCGGCATCCTGCTGGCCGCCGACTTCGTGCTCAGCCTGTTCCTCACCGACAAGGCGTGGCTGGCCCGGATCTCGTTGTGTTCGGCCGGGGTGTGGTGGGCGTCGTTCAACCTGCTGCCGTGGCGGCTGTTGCGCGGGCTGCCGCGCCGCCAGCCGGACCTGCCAGCCGGTGACTCCAGCCTGCTGGCCGGCTTCCGGCAGCTGCGCCGGACGCTCGCCGAGCTGCGCAACTACCCGATCACGCTGGCCTTCCTGATCGCGTTCCTGGTCTACAACGACGGGATCCAGACGGTGACCACGGTGGCCGCGCAGTACGGCGACAAGCAACTCGGGCTGTCCGACAGCGTGCTGCTCTCGGCGATCCTGCTGGTGCAGTTCGTCGCCTTCGGCGGGGCGCTGTGGCTCGGCCGGCTCGCGGACCGGCACGGCGCCCGGCGGGTGGTCCTCGGCTCGCTGCTGGCCTGGCTGCTGCTGGTGTTGCTCGGCTACCTGCTCACCCCCGGCGCGGCCTGGCAGTTCTACCTGCTGGCGGTGGGCATCGCGCTGGTGCTGGGCGGCAGCCAGGCGCTGTCCCGGGCGCTGTTCTCCCGGCTGATCCCGGCCGGCCGGGAGGCGGAGTACTTCGGCTTGTACGAGATCAGCGACTCCGGCACGTCCTGGGTCGGGCCGTTGGTGTTCGGGCTGACCTACCAACTCAGCAACTCCTACCGCAATGCGCTGGTCTCCCTGGTGCTGTTCTTCGTGGTGGGCATCGCGCTGCTGGTCCGGGTGCCGCTGGCCGAGGGCATCCGGCAGGCCGGCAACACCCTGCCGGACCGGCTGTAGCCCGGTTGGGTCGGGCGTCGAGGTTGAGACAGCACCACCACGATGAGGCGAAGCGGTCGGATGGGTTCGAGAGCTAACGACGCCTTGCACGCGAACCCACCCGACCGCGCGGCCGGCCGGGACCTCGGCTCGGTCAGCCTGCCGGGACCGGCGGACCCCCGCTGCTAGGGCTCCGTGCGCAGTCCGTTCCTCGGCGCGGTATCCATTGCTCGGCCCACGCCCGGTCCGCTCCTCGGCGCTGACGCGCCTGCGGTGCTCGCTTCATCTCGCCTCGCGTCCCGCCTGCGGTGCTCGCTTCATCTCGCCTCGCGTCGCGCCTGCGGTGCTCGCTCCCTGTCGCCATCCGTCGCACCGCTGCCGGTACGCTGGCCTGCCGTGCCGCAGTTACCCTCGCTGCCCCTCCCGCCGGCGCCGGACGGTGCGCTCGCCTCGGTCCCGGCCGCCGGCAACCGCCGGGCGCTGCCGATGCCGGCCCGGCTGGCGTTCTTCTACGGCCCGATGGACTGCGGCAAGTCGACGCTGGCCCTGCAGATCAACCACAACCACGCCCGGCAGGGCCGGCAGGGCCTGCTGCTCACCCGGTACGACCGGTCCGGTGGCGCCGAGGTCACCACCCGGGTGGGCCTGAGCTCGGAGGCCATCGAGGTGACCGACGAGCTGGACATGCGCAGGTTGGTGCTGCAGCACCTGGCGCAAGGCCGGCGGATCGACTACCTGATCATCGACGAGGCGGGTTTCCTCAACCCCGAGCACGTGGACCAGTTGGCCGAGCTGGTCGACGACTACCACGTGGACGTGTACTGCTTCGGCCTGCTGACCGATTTCCGCGGCCTGCTGCTGCCCGGCGCCAAACGGCTGGTCGAGCTGGCCGACGAGATCGCCCCGGTGCAGGTCGAGGTGCTGTGCTGGTGCGGCCGGACCGGCCAGCAGAATGCCCGGGTGGTCGGTGGCGTGGTGGCACGGGAGGGTGACACGGTGGTGGTCGCCGACACCGACGTCGGGCCACCGGCGCGGGCCGAGGAGGTCCGCTACCAGGTGCTGTGCCGGGAACACTTCCGATCCGGCAAGCTCGGCCGGGAGCCGGCGGGCGAGCAGCTCACGCTGAGCTGACGAAGTACCCGAGCCAGCTGAGAGTTCCGTCGCATCCTGTCCGATTTAACCGCAAAACTACTGTTCTGCTGGGATGAGCGCACTGGCGGGCGCGTACCCTGGACAGTCAGGGGAACCAGTTTGCGGCAACGTCCGTTTAAGCCGATGGGGTAACCCGCACGTGCGTGGGGAGTGATAAGACATGGCCGACCGTGTTCTCCGGGGCAGCCGCCTCGGGGCTATCAGTTACGAGACCGAATACGCCGCCGAGCCCGCTCCGCGGCAACTGGTGCGGTTCCGCTGCGAGCGGGGCCATGAATTCAGCGTGCCGTTCGCGCACGACGCGGAACTGCCGTCGACCTGGGAATGCCGGCTGGACGGCACCCCGGCCAAGGCGGCCGATCTGCCGGAGCCGGAGCCGAAGAAGGTGAAGGCTCCCCGGACGCACTGGGACATGCTGATCGAGCGGCGGACCATCGCCGACCTCGAAGAGGTGCTTGCCGAGCGGCTGGACGTGCTGCGCGCCCGGCGGGGCGGCGGCCCGGGCAAGAACCCGAAGTCCGCCTAGCTC
>DASUAC010000154.1:0-2713 GCA_035763985.1 Jatrophihabitans sp.
GGACCGGCGGTTCGTACCTGGTCGCCGATCTGGCCGAGGCGCAGGCCGGTGAGTGGCTGGTCGAGCAGGTGCTGCAGCGACATGGCCGGCTGGACGGAGTGGTCGCCAACGCCGGGGCCGGTCACGTCGGGCCGTTCGCCGAGATGCCGCCGGACGACATCGTCCGGCTGGTCGAACTCGATCTGCGTGCGCCGATGCTGCTGGCCCGGGCCGCGGCGCCGGTGCTGCCGGCCGGCGGCGCGCTGGTCTTCGTCGGCTCGATCGCCGGCGCGGTCGGGGTGCCCGGCGAGACCGTCTACAGCGCGTGCAAGGCCGGCCTGGCCAGCTTCGCCGAGCTGCTCGGCGAGGAGTTGCGCGACCGGGCGATCACCGTGTCGACGGTGCTTCCCGGGGTGGTGGACACCGACTTCCTGCGCAGCCGGGCCGAGCCGTACGACCGCCGGTTCCCCCGGCCGATGCCGGCCGAGCGGGTGGCCCGGGCGGTGCTGGACGCGCTGACCGGCAGCCGGCCGCGCCGGTTCGAACCGCGCTGGCTGGCGATCCCGGCCCGGCTGGCCGGTGCGCTGCCCGGCACCTACCGCCGGCTGGCCCGCCGGTTCGGCTGAGCGGCCGTCACGCTCGGCCGAGAGTGGTGAGATTTGGTCGCCAGATCGCCAAATTCCACCACTCTCGCGAGTGGCTCGGCTCAGTTGCCGATGGCCGCCCGGATGGATTCGCGCAGCGAGCCCATGGTGGCCAGCACCGCGGTCGGCTCGTACCCGCAATGGGCCATGCAGTTGGCGCAGCGCGGATCCTTGCCGCGGCCGAAGGCGTCCCAGTCGGTGGTCTCGATCAGCTCCCGGTACGTCTCGGCGTAGCCGTCGGCCATCAGGTAGCACGGCCGCTGCCAGCCGAGCAGCGAGTAGGACGGGATTCCCCAGGGCGTGCAATGCAAATCCCGCTTGCCCTCGAGGAAGTCCAGGAACACCGGGGAGTGGTTGAGCCGCCACTGCTTGCGCCGGCCGTTGCCGAAGGCCTTGGCGAACAGCTCCCGGGTCTGATCCACGCCCAGCCAGTGCTCCTGGTCCGGCGCCTTCTCGTAGGCGAAGCCGGGCGAGATCTGCATGTTGTCCACGCCGAGTTCGTTGTTCAGGTAGTTCAGGATGTCGATGACGTCCTGCGGGGAGTCGGTGTCGAAGAACGTGGTGTTGGTGTTCACCCGGAAACCCGCCGACTGCGCCTGCTTGATCGCGGCGACGGCCTCGTCGAACACGCCGTCCTTGCACACCGAGGCGTCGTGCCGCTCGCGCAGGCCGTCGATGTGCACCATCCAGGCGAAGTTGCGGTGCGGGGAGAACTTGTGCAGGTGCTTGGGCAGCAGCACCGCGTTGGTGCACAGGAAGACGATCTTGCCGCGATCCAGCAGCTGCCGGACGATCTCGTCGATCTGCGGATGCATCAGCGGTTCGCCGCCGGCGATCGAGACCATCGGGGCGCCGGACTCCTCGATCGCACCGACCGCCTGCTCGACCGGCATCCGCTGCTTGAGCAAGGTGTGCGGCTGCTGGATCTTGCCGCAGCCGGCGCACTTGAGGTTGCAGGCGAACAGCGGCTCCAGCTCGACCAGCAGCGGGAACTTGTCCCGCCGCAACAGCTTCTGCTTCAGCAGGTACGTGCCGAGCCGAACCGACTGCCTGAGTGGCATGGCCATGCTCAGGACACCTCCCTGGGTAGTGAGAATTGCAGAGTTTCGTCCACCACGTCGCGGGTCCGCAGCTCGACCGGCCCGAGCCCGGCGAGCGCCGCGACCAGCTCGTCGACCAGGTGCGGCGGAGCCGAGGCGCCGGCCGAGATGCCGACCTTCCGGACGCCGGCCAGCCAGCGCAGCTCCACCTCGCCGGCGTCCTCCACCAGGTACGCCGGCGTGCCCTGCCGCTCGGCGACCTCGACCAGCCGCAGCGAGTTGGAGGAGTTGGCCGAGCCGACCACCAGCACCAGTTCGGTCTCGGCGGCGATGGCCCGGATCGCCCGCTGCCGGTTGGTGGTGGCGTAGCAGATGTCGTCCCGGGCCGGCGCGGTCAGCCGCGGGAACCGGGACCGCAGCACGTCGGCGATCTGCTCGGCCTCGTCCACCGCCAGGGTGGTCTGCATGGCGTAGGCGACCCGGTCCGGGTCGGCCGGCTGCACCCGGGCGGCCTCGGCCGCGTCGCCCACCACGATCACCTGCGCCGGCGCCTGGCCCTGGCTGCCCACCACCTCCTCGTGGTCGGCGTGCCCGATCAGGAAGACGGTGTCGCCGCGGGCGGCGTACCGGCGTACCTCGTTGTGCACCTTGGTCACCAGCGGGCAGGTCGCGTCGATCACCTGCAGGTCCCGCTCGGCGGCCTGGGCGTGCACCTCCGGCGCCACCCCGTGCGCGGCCAGGATCACCCGGGAACCCGGCGGCACCTCGGACAGCTCCAGCACGAACCGGGCGCCGCGCTGCTCCAGCTCGCGTACCACGTGCGCGTTGTGCACGATCTGCCGGCGGACGTACACCGGGCCGGGGTAGCGGTCCAGCGCCCGTTCCACGATCTCGATGGCCCGGGCCACCCCGGCGCAGAACGACCGCGGCGAGGCCAGCACCAGCTGCCGGGCGCCGAGCGCCTGCTGCCACTGGGTGAGCACGGGCGCCGCGGCCCGCAGGTTGGCCAGCGCCCGGATCCCGCGGACCGCGGTGCCCGGCCGCAGCAGC
>DASUAC010000155.1:0-8006 GCA_035763985.1 Jatrophihabitans sp.
TGCTGGCCGTCGCCGTCGCGGTGATGATCGACCACCCGGACCTCGCGCCGCAGACCCACCACGTGTTCTTCACCCGGTATGCCACCGGGGTGCTGCTGCTCGGGGTGTTCGGCCAGTTTCCGTTCGTGCTGTTGCACGAAGGATTCCATGCACTCGCCGGTCGCCGGCTCGGGTTGCGCTCGCGGCTGCGGGTCGGCCGGCGGCTGTACATGCTGGTCGCCGAGACCACGCTGGACGGGCTGGTGGTGGTGCCGCGGCGCAAGCGCTACCTACCGATCCTGGTCGGCATGTTCGCCGACCTGCTCACCATCGCGGTGCTCACCCTGATCGCCGCCGCGCTGCGGCATCCGGACGGCAGCCAGCCGTTGGCCGGGGGCATCTGCCTGGCGCTGGCGTACCTGACCGTGCTGCGGTTCTGCTGGCAGCTCTACGTCTTCCTGCAGACCGACGTGTACCAGCTGATCGTGACCGTGCTGGGCTGCGTCGAGCTGCACCGGACCGCCTGCCAGCTGGTCGGCAACCGGTTCAAGCGGCTGGTCGGCCGGGCGGACCGGGTGGCGGACGAATCGCTGTGGCATCCCCGGGACCGGGCGGTGGCCCGGTGGTACGCCTGGGTGCTGGTCGCCGGCTACCTGTTCTCGATCGCGACCTTCCTGATCGGCGTGCTTCCCGTGCTGTACCGGCTGTTCGAGACCACCCTGAGCCGGCTCGGCCACGGCCGGGCCGTCAGTGCCGACGTGCTGGCCGACTCCGCGATCTTCCTGCTCGTCACGGTGGCCCAACTGGCCGCTGCCGCCGTCCTGATGCTTGCCGACCGTCGCCGGCGCCGGAGCAACCGGGCCGTCCACCTGATCGACTGATTCTCGAGGAGAGCAACGATGATTCGACCGCAACACCAGTGGGTGGCCGGTGGCAGCCGCGCCGATCGTGCCGCGACGGTGGCCGGCCTGTCCCTGCCGCCGGCGCTGCTGCCGCCGATCGACGCGCACCGCAGGCTACGCGGTCCGTTCACCGCGGCCGGCACGCTGATGCGCGAACTGGTGCCCGGTGTGCTGGTCGAGCGGCCCGAGCTGCCCGGCCGGTACGACATCGAGATCCTGGCCGCGGCGCCGGAACTGGAGCCGGTGATGCCGATGGCCAGGATCACCCTCACCTCGGCCGCCAAGGTACGCGAACGCACCCGGTTCTACGGCATGGACCGGATCACCCAACTGGCCCACGGCCTCGTCGAATTCCTCAACGCCTACCTGCGCGAAACCGATCGGCCGGCCTCGCTGGTCATCGAGCAGCTGGACGAGGCGGACCCGTCCGACCAGGAATGGCTGGCGATCATGCTGCGTCGGCTGGATCCGGCACGGCTCGTCCTGGTGCTGTGCGGTGGCGACGGTGAACTCAGCCCGTCATTGGCCGAGGCGCTGCAGCGTTACTCGGCCAGGCACCGGGGGAGTGCCACCGAGCCGGCGCCGCTCACCGGCCGGGATCCGGCCGAGCTGGCCGCGGAGTACGTGGCGGCCGAGTGCATCGCCGACCATCCGGACTACCGCGCCGCGTACGACTCGCTGGACCCGGCCGAGCGGTGCCGGCTACACGATGCGCGGGCCGAGCAACTTGCGTCCCGAGAGGAGATCTCGCTGCGGCTGGGCGCGATCCCCTTCCACCGAGAACACGGCAGCGATCCCGAGGCGGCGGTGGCCGCATTCGCCTTCGCGATCGAGCACTGCAGCCTGATGGGCTTCTACCACGCCACCGTGGAGGTCACCGGCCGGGCCCGGCCCTGGGTCGACTGGAGCCGGCCCAAGGTGAACCACCTGATCACGGCCCGGCGGGCACTGGGCCTGATCATGACCGGCCGGGCCACGGAGGCCGAGCCGCTCTACCACGAGGCCCGGATGCACACGACGGATCCGGAACAGCACATGATGGCCGCCTATAGCACGGCGATGCTCTACACCCGGCACCTGCCCAAGGACCGGATCGACCAGGACAAGGCGGTCGGCTGGATCAACCAGGCCATTGCCTTCGCCACCACCTATCCGGACCCGGCCTACCGGGCGTTCCAGACGGTGTTCATGCAGAACGGCCTGGCGTTGGTGGAGACCCATCGCGGCAACCTCGCCGAGGCGTTACGGCTGGTCGAGGCCGGCAGCGACCGGCTGAACGCGGAACTGGCGCCGGACGCCCACCTGCTGCATCGTTCGGTGCTGGTCCACAACACCGGCCAGGTCCGGGCCGCCATGGGCGACCTGGAGGGTGCGATCACCGACTACACCGAGGCGATCGCCCGGGATCCGAACTATGCGCCGTACTACTTCGACCGGGCCGGCCTGCTGCACAAGCTCGGCCGCGACGACGAGGCGATCGCCGACTACGAGACCACCATCCGGATGTCACCGCCGCTGGCCGAGGCGTACTACAACCGCGGCGACATCCGGGCCGGACGGGACGACCTGGCCGGCGCGCTGGCCGACTTCAGCTATGCGCTCGAGCTCAATCCCGGCTTCGTCGCGGCGTATCTCTACCGTGCCGGCCTGTACTCCGAACTGGGCGAGGATGCCGCCGCCCGGCAGGACGTCGATGCCGGTCTCGCGCTGGATCCCGACCACCCGCATCTGCTCAGCCTCCGTGGCCAACTCGACGCGGCAGCGGGCGACCTGGCGGCTGCCGCCGAGGCGTTCGACCGTGCCGTCGCGGAGGATCCGGCCATCCAGGCAGCCTGGGCCGGCCGGGCCGCGCTGGCCTTCGAGCGGGGTGAGCTGGACAGCGCATTGGCCGACCTGGACCGAGCGCTGGCGTTGGAGGACACCGCCCCGCTGCGGTTCAACCGGGCCACGGTGCTGATCGCGGCCGAGCGATGGGACGAAGCGCTCGCCGACCTGAACCGGGCGGTCGAACTCGACCCGACCGATCCGGACGCGCTGGCCGAGCGGGATCGCTGCCAGGAGGCACTCGCCCGGGCCTGAGCCGACGGGCCGGCCGGATCCCTAAGCGGGCTGGCCGGAACCTGAAAAGCGACGGATCCCGAAGCGATGCCGGCCGGATCCCTCAGCGGGGCTGGCCGGAACCTGACCCGGGTCAGGTTCCGCTCGGGCTCGGGCTGGCCGTCGGCGTGCTGCCGGTCACCGTGTCGGACGGGGCCGTGCTCGACCCGGCATCGCTCGGCGCGACGCTGCTGTCCGGCACGCTCGGCTGGCCGGTGTCGCTGCTGCCCGGGCTCGCGGTCGGATCGGGAGTGGTGGAATCGTTCGGCGCGGTACCGCTCGGCGCGCCGGCCGACTGGCTGGCCGCGCTGCTGCTGGTGGCGCTGCCGTCCTGCCGCAGTACGTCCATGATCTGCTGCTCGTAGCCGGTCAGCCGGTTCTGGATGTCGGTGAAGGACATCCCCTGCAGGTGCTGGCTGAACTGCTGGATCTGCTGCCAGAGCGTCTCCAGTTGCTGCAGCTCGGACTGGCTCGGGGTGTCCGGCAGGGTCACCACCAGCTGCACCGCGAGGGCCTGGGCCAGGCAGGCCAGGCACTGGTAGTTCACCGCCGCCGAGATGTTCTGCGGCACGATCACGTGGGCCTGACCCACGATCAGCAGCACCTGGAAGCTGATTGCGGTGGCCTGGCAGTTCTGGCAGTGGGCGAAGGCGTAAGCCTCGTTCTTGTTCAGCACGGTGTCCGAGTCGGCCCACACCATGGCGAAGGCCACGTCGTAGACCACGGTGCCGTTGGCGGTGTTCACCGCCAGCGTCTGGTTGTCCCCGACGCCCGGCGGCAGCGGCCGGTTGAACGGGAACACCCAGGTGGGAGCGGTGGATCCGTCCGGCGCCTTGCCGCGGGGCACCAGCACCAGGGAGAGCGCCGGATGGTCGGCGGTGGGCACCGGGCCGGCATCCGCCGGCCAGCCGGTGACCGCCGAACTCTGCCGGCCGACGGCCAGCCCGGCCGGGTCCACGTGCTGGAACGAGGCCGGCAGCAGGTCGGCCAGGGTGCCGCGATCGGTGGCCCGGATCGGCCGGTAGTTGCCGTGCGGCCACCAGGCGAAGGCCAGCCCGGTCAGCACCGCGGCGGCGGCCACCGCGGCGACGGCCTGCCGGCCCGGCCGGCCGCGGGTGGTACGCAGCACCGAGCGGACCAGTTGGCGCACCGAACGGCTGAGCATGAAGGCGATGCCGAACACCGGCAACGCGACCGCGATGACCGCGAGCAGCTTGGCGAATCCGGCGAGCAGGTCGCCGGCGGCGAACCGGTTCAGCATCTGCGACCACTGGTGGCTCAGGCTGACTGCCGCCGAGGCCACGATCCGGGGCAGGCTGAACACGGTGGCCAGCGCGGTGAGCAGCATCAGCGGGACGACCAGCAGCACCCACAGGGTCACCACCAGCCGCGCCCACGGCTTGAGCGCGCGGGCCCGCGCGTCCCGCCACCGGGTCGGCCACAGGCCCGCCAGGGTCGGCTTGATCTGGTGGAACAGGTCCGGCACGCCGGTCAGGTCGGCCAGCACGTGGTAGCCGTCGAACCGGACCAGCGGCGGCAACTGGCGGATCATCTGGAGCAGCTGGGCGCCGATGATCAGCAGCAGCACGGCCCAGCCGGTCAGCCACCAGAGCCCGAACGTGGCCACCGCCAGGATCGCGTTGAAGTACAGGCCGCCGAGGTCGGTACGCAGCCGGCCACCCCGGCCGAGCCGGTAGCTGTCGGTGACGTCGGTGTAGAAGGCCGGCCAGATCAGGTAGAGCCCGGTACCCATCGCACCGGGGGTGGCCCCGCCGTAGCGCGCCGCGGCGGCATGCCCGAACTCATGGAACCCCGCTGAGACAAGGGTGACCGCGAACACCGCGAGCAACAGGCCGGGTGCGGCGAAGGCTTCGTGCGCGGCGAGGCCGAGGCCCTGGTCGAACAGCACCACCTTCACCACGATCACGAACGCGACCACCACCGCCAGCACCAGCAGCGGGTTGAACAGCAGGGCGAACGGCGCGGTGAGCCGCCGGGTGCGCTCCGGATCGGAGACGACCCAGCGGAATCGCAATGCCAGCAGCGGATTCGCCTTGCGGACGTCCGGCTCCGAACCGTCCGGCCCGCAGACCAGGCCGAGCGGCCGCAGCCGTTCGGTCACCAGGGTGTGCACGTCGGTTGCGGTGAGCCGGCGGCCGGACGCCGCACCGGCCCGGGTCGCGATCTCGTCGTAGTCGCGCTCGCCGTCGATGGATTCCAGCACCAGGTACAGCAGCGGGGTCAGCTGGATCGTCTGGCCGTCCCGGCGGCGGACCAACGCCGGCGGTCTGCGGTAGCCGGAGCCGGACATCGCACCGATCAGCTGCAGGCCGCCGGCCGGTTGCGGTACCCGGTCCTCGACGGCCGCGGCCTCGGCCGGCCGGTCCTCGACGGCCGGACCGGACATGGCTGCGGTGGCTGCATTGGACTCGCCGGCAGGCGGCACACCGCCGCCTGCCGGCGAACTGAGCACGCTCATGTCGTGCCGGGCTTACTGCTGAATCGACGAAGTCTGGTCGCCGGTGGCGGTTGCGTCGCCCGTGATCGTCTGGTCGATGGTCGC
Source organism: Jatrophihabitans sp. (assembly GCA_035763985.1). Classification (GTDB taxonomy): domain Bacteria; phylum Actinomycetota; class Actinomycetes; order Mycobacteriales; family Jatrophihabitantaceae; genus Jatrophihabitans_A. The sequence goes on from DASUAC010000155.1 coordinate 5,542, forward strand.
CTGTTGCTCGGACACCGCCACCGCGTTGGAGTCGATCGAACCCACGTTGGCCGAGACCGCCGCATCGATCGGCGCCGCGGCATTGGCGTTGGCCGCCACCGCGCCGTCGATCGGCGCGGCCAGGTTCAGATCGCCGTTGAGGTTGACGTTGACGTCGAGCAGGTTGCCGCTCAGCGCATCGCCGGGGGTGGCCACCGAGGTACCGGAGGTACCGGTGTCGGCCGGGGTGCTGCCCGCAGTCTGCGCGATGCCGCTGTTCTGGTCGGCGGTCGCGGTGGCATCGCCCACGATGCCCTGGTGGATGCCGGCGACCTGCGCCGTCTCGGCACCGGCGGTGGAACCCGCGGAGAGCACGTTCGCGCCGACCGATGCTTCGATCGGGGCGGCGATGTTGGCATTCGCGCCTACCGCCAGGTCGATCGGCGCCGCTGCGTCCAGCGCCAGATCCAGGTTCGCGTTCAGGTCCAGCAAGGACATGACTTCCTTGTCCGGCAAGGTGGTTCCGCCTTCGGCGGCCAGTTCCTCGGCTGACATCGGGGTCAGGTCGTCGCTCACAATCATCGCCTCCTTGCGCGGCGGATATCACCGCATTGTCGGCAGACTCTGCCGTCGAGAACCTTGATCGACATTGAGGTACCTACCCCGATCAGCCCTGCTCTAAACGTCAATTGATAAGCCGGTGTGAGCTGACCGATCGAGGAAATGCCCGCGGCATTCGCACATGCTTTCGAGCCCGGCCGGCCGTGCAGGGCCGATGAGCCCGTCCGGACGGGACGAAGGTCAGTGGTCCGCCGGGCCGTGAACCGATTGACTGGGACGGACCGCGGGAACCGGACCCGCGGCTGCCGGCGCCGTGCCGAGAGTCAGTGCCGAGATTCAGCGAGGGACGATGACCGCTACCCGTGATTACCGACTCGTCTCCGGCACCGGCGGTCCGACGTCCCGGCGCGCCGTCCTGATGCTCGGGATGGCGACCCTCGGCTTCGCGGTCAACTTCTGGGCGTGGGCACTGCTGTCCCCGTTGGGCCCGAAGTTCAAGGACACCCTGCAGTTGTCGTCCTTCCAGCAGGCGTTGCTGGTCGCGGTGCCGGTGGTGGTCGGCTCGCTCGGCCGGATCCCGGTGGGTGGCCTGACCGACCGGTTCGGCGGCCGGATCATGTTCCCCGCCGTGTCGCTGGCGACCATCGTGCCGGTGCTGTTCATCGGGTTGGTCGGCCATTCCAGCTTCGCCGCGCTGCTCATCGGCGGGTTCTTCCTCGGCATCGCGGGGACCGCGTTCGCCGTCGGCGTCCCCTTCGTCAACGCGTGGTTCCCGCCGGAGCGACGCGGGCTGGCGGTCGGCGTGTTCGGGGCCGGCATGGGTGGCACCGCCGTCTCCGCCCTGACCACGGTCAAGCTGGTCAACGCGCACGGCATGGCCGTCCCGTTCGTGATCACCGCGATCGTGCTGGCCGGTTACGGGATCGCGGCGGCCCTGACCCTGCGGGACGCTCCCGGCCGGACGGTGCCGAGCCAACCGCTCGGCAGGCGGCTGGCCGAGGCGGTCAGGTTGCCGATCACCTGGCGGGCCTCCGCGCTGTACGCGGTCGGGTTCGGCGGCTACGTCGCCTTCAGCGTCTACCTGCCCACCTACCTGAAGAACGCGTACGGGCTGACCCAGTCGGACGCGGCGAACAAGATGGCGGGCTTCGTGGTGCTCGCGGTGCTGATGCGGCCGGTGGGCGGCTGGCTGTCCGACCGGTTCGACCCCGGGCGGGTGCTCGTCGCAGCGTTCGCGGTGGTGCTGGCCGGGGCGCTGGTCCAGTCGGCCACGCCCGCGCTGGCCCCCGGCGGCACGGCGGCGTTCCTCGCCATGGCGGCCGCCCTGGGCGCCGCCTCCGGAGCGGTGTTCGCCCTGGTGGCGCACCGGGCGCCGGCCAACAAGGTCGGTGCGGTGACCGGACTGGTCGGCGCCGCAGGCGGCCTCGGTGGTTTCCTGCCGCCGCTGCTGATGGGCTCGATCTACGGCCGGACGGGCGACTACGCCGCCGGCCTGGTCGCGCTGGCGGTCGTCGCGGCCGCCGTGCTGGCGCTGTCCTGGGCCGGCGCCGAGCACCGCCGACGGCCGAGCACCGCGTGACTCTCGGCTACGGCGGCGCGACGGGCCGCCGGTGAACGCGCTACGGTCGAACGGTTACCGGGCTCGGTGAGGGAGTGGGCTTGCGATGGCGGAAGGCGACAGGTCCGACGGCCGGGCCACCGGTCTCGACGATCCGCTGACCGAAGCTCTGGTGCGTGCCGGACGGCATTTGCGCGGCGGGGAGATCTCGCCCGACCTGCGCACGATCACCAAGCGGGGTGGCCGGGAGTCGGACGCCTTCTACCGCGATCGCTGGTCCTACGACAAGGTCGTGCGATCCACCCACGGCGTGAACTGCACCGGTTCCTGTTCCTGGAAGGTGTACGTCAAGGACGGCATCATCACC
>DASUAC010000156.1:0-2480 GCA_035763985.1 Jatrophihabitans sp.
ACACCCACCACTCTCGGGCCAGGGATGAGGCTCAGCCGGACCGGCCGGCCAGGTGGTAATGCGGGGCCGAGGGCACGGCCGGTTCGAGAATGCCCACCGGCTCGTCCTCCCGCACGCCGTACCGGCGGTACAGCTTGGCCAGCGGGCCGGGCGCCCACCAGTTGTGCCGGCCGAGCAGCCGCATGGTGGCGGGCACCAGCAGCAGCCGCACCAGGGTGGCGTCCACCAGCAACGCGACCACCATGCCGACCCCGATCATCTTGACGAAGGTGATGCCCGAGGTGGCGAAGCTGCCGACCACCACGCAGAGCAGCACGGCGGCGGTGCTGATCAGCCAGCCGGTGCGCTGCACGCCGCTGACCACCGCGGCGGTGTTGTCGCCCAGCTCGTCCCACCGCTCCCGGACCCGGGACAGCAGGAACACCTCGTAGTCCATGGACAATCCGAACAGGATGGCCACCATCAGGATCGGCTGGCTGGCCTCCACGTAGCCCGTCGGAGTGAAGTGCAGCAGGCCGGACAGGTGGCCGTCCTGGAAGATCCAGGTGACCACACCGAACGCCGCCCCGATCGAGATCAGGTTCATCACGATCGCCTTGATCGGCACCACCACCGAGCCGAACCCGATGGCCAGCACCAGGAAGGTGATTCCGGCGACCAGCAGCGCCATCCAGGGCAGCCGGGACGACAGCGAGTGCAACTGGTCGACCACGCTGGCGCTGGTGCCGCCGACCATCACTGTCGCACCGGACGGCCGGGGCAGCGCCCGGATCGCCGTGACGATGTTGCGGGCGCCGACCGAGCTGGCGTCACCGGTGTAGTTCACGTTCAGCAGGGTGTTCTCGGCACCGGCGGCGGCAGCCGGCTTCTGCGCGGCGACCGTCGTGCCGGTCACGCCGGGCAGCGCGGCCACCTTGGTCTGGTAGGCCGAGGCGTCGGACGCCGAGGCGTTGCCTATCAGTACCCGGATCGGCCGGATGCCGGCACCGGTGAAGTCGGCCGCCAGCTTCTCCGAGACCACCCGGCTGGGGGTGCCGGACGGCAGCATCCGCTCGTCGATGCCGCCGAAGTGCACCCGGGCGAACGGCGCGCTCAGCACGCCGAGCAGCACCACGATGCCGATCAGCACCGGCACCGGACGCCGCATCACGGTCTGGGCGATCCGGCCCCACCGGCCGTTCTCGGTACGGTCAGCGGCCACCAGGCCAGCCACCGCTCCGGTCACCGAGGGCAGCCGCCGCCGGCGCGACCAGGGCAGCCGGACCGCGTCCACCCTCGTGCCGAGCACCGCCAGCAACGCGGGCAGCACGGTCAGGCTGGTCAGCATGGCCACCAGCACCGCGGCCGCGCCGCCGAGGCCCATCGAGTGCAGCAGCACCTGCGGGAAGATCATCAGGCTGCCCAGTGCCAGCGTTACCAGCAAGCCGGAGACGGCGACCGTGCGGCCCGCGGTGGCCACGGTGGCCGAGACCGCGTCCGGCACCGGCCGGCCGCGATCCAGCTCCTCGCGGAACCGGCTGACCATGAACAACCCGTAATCCACGGCCAATCCCATGCCGAGGATGGTGATGATGTTGAGCGAGAAGATGGACACCGTGGTGAACATGGTGATCACCCGGACCAGGGTGAACGCGCCGAGCACCGCGAAACCGCCGATCAGCACCGGCATGCTGGCCGCCACCACACTGCCGAAGACCACCAGCAGCAGGAGCAGCAGGATCGGCATGCCGATCCCCTCCGCCTTGCCGATGTCGGCCGGCACCCGGCTGTTGATCGCCAGGTCGACCGCCCGCTGGCCGCCGATCAGCGTCTTCACGTCCGAGCCGGCCTGCGTCCCCGGCATGCTCTGCGTCCCCGGCGTGCTCTGTGCCGTCGAGGTGCTCTGTGCCGTCGAGGTGCGCAGCGCCTTGCCGATCTTGTTGGCCTTGCCGTCCGAGGTGTGCGGCAGCAGCCGTACCGCGATGTAGGTCTCATGCTTGTCGGTCGAGACGAACGACGGCGACTGGGTGTCGTAGTAGGACGTGATCGAGGAGATGCCGGCCAGGCCACGCGCCCGCGCCTCGGCCGCCCGCACCGCCTCGGCGAACTGCGGGTCGTCCACGGTCGCCGTGCTGCTGGAGTACAGCGCGACGATGTCCTCGCTCTGCGGGCCGAAATCGGCCAGCACCTGCTGGTTGATCCGCTGCGACTCGCTGGCCGGGTCGTCCAGGCTCGAGCTGCCGGACATGTGCCCGAACACCCCGGTCCCCCAGACCCCGGCCACCGCCAGGAAGGCCACCGCCAAAGCGAGAACCAGCCAGCGGAACCGGCTCATCACCGTGCCCCAGGACGAGAACATTGCTACCTCCACCCCTGACGGGTTACTCGTGCGCTTGGTGAATCGTCTATTCGTGCGCTCGGTCGCGCATGGCGCTTGGTGCATCGACGCGACATAGCGCTCTTCGCCTCATGCTGCCAGGCTTCGGCAGCCGCCGCGATGT
>DASUAC010000157.1:0-5633 GCA_035763985.1 Jatrophihabitans sp.
GAGGTCGCCGGCAGGTAGACCCTCATCCGTACTGAGCCTCGTCCTGCGCAGCGTGCCGTTGCCGCCGGATGTCGGCTGCCGCGGTGCGCATCGCAGTATGCAGGACGGCCAGCCGACGTCGCGGGTTCATCAGGTTGGCGCCCATCACCGTCAAGTCCTCCGGCCCCGGCGTGAGAACGGTGACCCGGACGCCCTGGCTGCGCAACCGGGTTACGTCGCGCACTATGCCGCGAGTGATCGTCCGGCGGACCCTGCGTTCCACCCGTGCCACCGGGGCGCGCGGGCTGTCCGGCTCCAGGGCAGCCATCGGAGCGAGCACGTAAACCTCGTCGTAGTCGGCCGGATCGATCAAGTCGATCGATGCATTGGAGGTGGTGCCGCCGTCGATGTAGCGACGTCCGGCTATCTGGACCGGCGCGTACCAGGCCGGTATCGCACAGGACGCGCCGACCGCCGCAGCCAACGCCGCCTGCGGTGCGCCGGCCCGTCCGAATACCACCCGCCGTCCGCTTGCATAGTCCGTCGCCACTATCCAGGTGGGGCTGGTCGGCCAGTCGGCGCCCCAATCCGCGGCCGCCGCGATGGCAGAGATCATCTGCTGAATCGGCGCCAGGGTCCCCCGCCCAGCCGGCAGCAGGCCGGACAAGGCCACCACCGGCGATACCGTGGCCGGATTGCGAATGCCGCCCCAGACCAACCGCGGCGATCCCGGTCGCCACCCGGGCCGAGGGGGCCGGCTCCCGCCGCTGTCCCGGTTGTAGTTCCAGCTGATCGGTGGATCCTCCGGCAACGGCATGCCGAACTGATGGCGCCGTACGGAGTCGACCGTCACGCCGCAGCTGAGTATCCCGGCCGTGACCGCGCCCGCCGAGGTGCCGACCATCAGGTCTGCAGGTGCGGGCCGCACACCGAGCTCGTGATCCAGGGCCGTCAATGCCCCGACGATCCAGGCGAAGCCGAGGACGCCACCGCCGCCGAAGACGAACGCACGCCGCGGCGCCTTCGTGCCTCCGCTCGGTTCACCAGCAGCGGCTGACAGCAGTCGCGGCGGCCCGGACCGCGACCGGCCGCCCTGCGCCCGACCGCCCTGCGACCGGCCAGCGACCGACCGACCGCCCTGCGCCCCACCGCCCTGCGATCCGCCGGGCAATGCCGAAGGCCCATCCCGCTCCGGCTGCGACGGGTCGAGCAATCGGCCGGATCCGCCACTCACCGACCTCGGCCTCCGTCCGTCGCGAGCACCAATTCGGCCAGCGACTCTTCGATCAACGATGCCAGCACGTCCACATCGTGCATGTGGTCCCGATCGGCGTTGAGCCCGAAGTAGACGCCGCCGTCGTACGAGGTCAGTCCGATGGAGAGCGCCTGACGGGCCGCCAGCGGGATCACCGGGAACATCTCGAGCATCCTCGCGCCGGACGCATACAGCGGAAACTGCGGCCCAGGCACATTGGTGACCACCAGGTTGAACAGTCGTCTTGTGAAACTGCTCGCCGCACGCGCGCCCAACGCGTGCAAGGTAGGCGGAGCAAAGCCGGACAACGCCGTCAGCGCATCGGCGCTCACGGACTGCCCGGACTCCTTGTGGGCCTGCATCGCGTAGCTGACCTGGCTCAGTCGCACGATCGGGTTGGGCTCCCCGACCGGCAGATCGACCAGGTAGGAGGAGACCCTGCTGCCGACCTGGCCGGACTCGTCGTCGGGCCGCACGCTCACCGGGACCATGGCCCGTACCGCGCTGGCCGGCCTGACCGCCTCGCCGCGCGACAACAGCCAACCGCGGATCGCCCCGGCTACGGTGGCCAGCACCACATCATTGACCGTGCCGCCGACCTGCCTGCGCACCTTGCGGTAGTCGGCCAGTTCCGTCCTGGCCACCGCAAATCTGCGCTGCGAGCCGATCTCGCCGTTCAACGGGGAATTCGGCGCCGGACGCGCAGCGACCCGGGCTGCGGTCAGCACGTCGCCGACCGACGAGGTCAGCTTCGTCGCGACGCTGCGCGCGTCGGCCAGCCCGAGCCGAACGGTGTCGGCCACTGCCGTCGGTCGGCGGATCAGCTCGCCGACGGCGCCGGCCAGTAATTCCACGGCGGCCGGCTCCCGACGCGGCATCCACAAGTCCTCCGGCAGTGCCCGGGGCACCGGTGTGCTGTCCAGGATCACCTGGCCGATGTCCACCGCGTTCACGCCGTCCACCAGCGCGTAGTGGGTCTTCTGAATCACCGCGAACCGGCCGTCGGCCAGCCCCTCGACGAGATACATCTCCCACAGTGGCCGATGCCGATCCAGCGGCCGGGACTGCACCCGCGCCACCAGCTCCCGCAACTGGTCGTCGGAACCGGGACGCGGCAACGCCGACCGCCGAACGTGATAGCCGAGGTCGAACTCGGGGTCGTCCACCCACACCGGGCTGGCGAGGTGACCGGGCACCGACTTGATCTTCTGGCGGTACCGCGGCACCAGCGACAGCCGATGCTCGACCAACTCGGCGAACCGTTCGTAGTCGAAGCCCTCCGCCGGCGGCTCGAACACCGCCAGCCCTCCCACGTGCATGGGGGTGGTCGGACCTTCCAGGTACAGGAAGGACACATCGAGCGGCTGCAGTCGATCTGTCACCACTGGTCCTTCCCACCCATGCCTTGGCATCCATCGTGACACGCCCGGACGCGTTAGCGGGTGGATCAACACCCGACTCCGCGGGCCGGCCGCATCGACGCACACGGTCGATCGATGCACACGGTCGATGCACAGGTTAGGCGGCGCGCGGCCGCCGCCGAATTACGAAGAAGAAACGTCTTGCCGCAGCCCGACCGACTCCTCAGCCCGAACGGCTGCGCAAGCCACCCGGTCGTCCTCAGCCCGAAGGATCTACCTCAAGCCGACCGGCTGCCTCGGGCCGGTCGGCGGCGCCGGCCGGCCCGAGGCACCGGCCGTCCGCAGACTGCCGCGGCGAGTTCCACCAGCGCGGCGCGCAGCGGGCTGCCACCGGCCATCTCGGCAAGCATCTTCCCGGCGACCAGCGCTCGATCCACCGCTAGCCGGTCGTACGGCAGGAATGCCGTCGCGGTCCGGCCGGCGAACCGCCGCAGCGCGGCGTCCAACTCCGGGGCCGGCCGGCCGGCGACGCTGCCGGACCTAACCCGATTGAGCACCACCGACACCGGCGCCGCGAGTTCCAGCCCGGCCAACTCGTCCAGGCCGCGGATCAACCGCTGCATGCCGATCGGATCCGCTGAACCCACCGCCACCACCAGGTCGGCCGCCTCCAGCGCTGCCAGGGTGGCACCGTTGCGCCGCGGCGCGATGGTGTCGAAGCTCAACTCCTCGTCCGTCTCGAGGCAGAACCCCAGATCCACCACCGTGTACTCGGCCAACCGGTGCGAGAGCTCGAGCACCTGCTGCAACGCGCCCGGCCGGGCCTCCGGCCAGCGCTCGGCCCGAGCCGCGCCGGTCAGCACCCGCAAGGACGGGTGCACCTGCCAGCACAACGCGGCCAGCGCGGACTCGTCGAGCCGGTTGCCCTGCGCCTGCCGGCAGGCGGCGACCAGGCCCGGTGATTCGTCCAGCAGCCCCAGCACATTCGCCACCACGCCGCCGTACAGATCGGCATCGACCAGCAGGCATCGCGGCCCGAGCCGGGCTATCTCGGACGCCAGATTCACCGCGACCGTGGTGCGACCCGGCGCGCCGGTCGGACCCCATACCGCGATCGTCGTCCCGGTCGCGGCGCCGTGCGGATCGGCCGCGGCACCGTCCGGTGGCCAGCCGCCCACCGACCACCCTTCCGGCGCTGACGACCCTTCCCGCAGCGACGGCCCGTCCCGCGGCGACGACCCGTCCGGACGCGGTACTCGGCGGCCGGCAGTCGCGGCGGCCGGATCGGCGAACGAAGCAGCCGGGCCGGTCGCGCTCGGCAACCCGCCCACGGCCTGCTGCACGACGGCCGCGACCACCGCCGGATCGGCGTCGGCGGCGACCGCGAAGGAGATGCCGACCGCGCGAAGCCGATCGGTATCGCCTGCGGCGTCCTGACCGAGTACGCCGACCACCGCCACCCCGGCCGCACCGATCCGGGCCACCAGGTCCGCATCCAGCCTTCGCAGCCGGGCATCGACCAGCGCCGCCACCACCTGACCGGACGCGGCCACCGCCGCCAACTCGACCACGTCGACGCATCGGCGAACCACCGCCAAGGTGCCGCCGGGAACTGCCAACCGGCCGAGCAGGGCCGCTTCCCAGGCACCGCCGTCGGCAGCGGTGACGATCGGCAGGCTCACGGGCCGGTCCCGGCGCAGCCTGCCAGGTCGGTGGCGACCGGTTCGGCAGGCTCACCATCGGACAGCACTCCGACCCGGATCACCGCCCCGTTCAGATCCAGGGCCGCGACCAGCCGCCGCGCATCGGCACCGGGCAGGCTCACCACCAGCACCGAGCCGGTGTCCGAGCCGAAGCCGGCATCCGAGGAACCGGACACCGACTGCACCGGCACCCCGCTGAGCAAGACCTTGCCCTGGCAGCTCTTGGTGGACAACCACACGGTGATCCGGTTGCCGCGCTCGATGGCCGGTCCGTTGTCCGAGCGCAGTGGAATGGTCACCGCCACGCCCCCGGCCGGCGCGGTCAACACCGCTCGCGGCAGCAGTTGGCCGGCCTGCAATCCGGTCTGCAAGGCTCGACCCACCACGGCTTCGGTGATCGGCACGTACCGGTCGTCGGAGTCGCCGAGTTGCACCCGTACCGATCGCAGGTCGCCCTCGCTCAGCACGGTGCCAGCCGCCAGATCCCGGGTCACCGCCCAGCGTGGCTGGCGATGATCGGCGGCTGCGAACGCGTACGCGCCACCGGCCACCGAGGCGAGCACCAGGATCACTCCGGCAACCAACCGGACGTCCAGCCAACTGGGCGGCCGGATTCGGCGAGCGACGGCGGACGGCTCGGCGAGCGCTCGGGGCGTATCGGTCATACCGCGTATATTCCTACATCGGCCCGCTGGCGACCTGTCGAGCGCCAGCCGCCTGTGGATAACGCTTTCCGGCCTCCGCCGCAGGCTGCCACACTGGGCTCGCTATCGTGCAAGGACAGGCACCGGCCGAGCGCCGGTGAATCGGTGGGCATAGTGGGCAGCGGACATGGTGGCAGGGAGCGATAGTGGGATGACCGAGCCTCGCTTCCTCACCCTCGCCGACGTCGCCGCGATCCTGAACATCTCCGATTCGCAGACCTATGCGCTGGTCCGCTCGGGCGAGTTGCCCGCGATCAAGATCGGCGGCCGCGGGCAGTGGCGGGTCGAACGGGAGCAGCTCGAGTCCTACATCCAGCGGATGTACGACCAGACAAAGCAGTTCGTGGCCGAGCATCCGTTCATCGAATCTCGGCCGGATTAGGCATCGCCGACTGAGGGTCACTGCCGGAACCCCCATGCGGCAGTACGGCTCAGGCTTCCCGGCGCAGCGCAACCACCGCCGCTGACGCAACCAGCACGGTCTGGCTGACCGCGGACCGGCGTCGTGGCTCGCCGACCGGATGCACGGCCAGCTCGACGAAGTCGGCTCCGGCCCGGTCGACCGTGCCGTCCAACGTCGTGCCGTCCGACAGGTGCAACCGGACCGCCGACCGGTCCCGGGCGATGCCCC
>DASUAC010000158.1:0-5895 GCA_035763985.1 Jatrophihabitans sp.
GCGCGGCACCTGCCCCTTCAGCTGGTCGGCCACGCCGATCACCGCGCACTCGGCCACCGCCGGGTGCGCGGCGAGTACCGCTTCCAGCTGCCCGGACGACAACCGGTGGCCGGCCACGTTCATCACGTCGTCGGTCCGGCCGAGCACGTACAGGTAGCCGTCGGGGTCGAAGTAGCCGCCGTCACCGGTCAGGTAGTAGCCGGGATAGGCCGACAGGTACGACTCGACGAAGCGCTGGTCGCTGCCCCAGACACCGGCCAGCGTGCCCGGCGGCAGCGGCAGCCGCAGGCAGATCGCGCCCTCGGTCTCGGCCGGCGCCGGCTGCGCGTCGCCGTCCAGGATCTGCACGTCGTAGCCGGGCACCGCAACGGTGGGCGAGCCGGGCTTGATCGGCATCGACCCGAAGATCTCCTCGTTCCGCAGGTTCGCCGCGATCGGCCAGCCGGTCTCGGTCTGCCACCAGTTGTCCACCACCGGCACGCCGAGCCGCTCGGACGCCCACTCGTAGGTGGCCGGGTCCAGCCGCTCGCCGGCCAGGAACAGGGTGCGCAGCGAGCTCAGGTCGTGCTCGTCGATCAGCGTGCCGTCCGGGTCGTCCCGTTTGATGGCCCGGATACCGGTCGGTGCGGTGAACATCACCGAGACGCCGTGCTCGGCCACCACCCGCCAGAACGCGCCCGGATCCGGCGTGCCGACCGGTTTTCCCTCGTACAGCACGGTAGTTCCGCCGGTCAGCAGCGGTGCGTAGACGATGTAGGAGTGCCCGACCACCCAGCCGACATCGCTGGCGGTGAACATCACCTCGCCGGGCCGCAGGTCGAAGACGTTGGCCATCGACCAGCACAGCGCCACCGCATGGCCGCCGTTGTCGCGCACGATTCCCTTGGGTTTACCGGTGGTTCCGGAGGTGTAGAGGATGTAGAGCGGATCGGTGGCGGCCACCTCGACGCAGCCGGCCGGCTGGATCAGCTGCGCGGCCATCAGTTCCGACCAGCTCAGATCCCGCTCGGTCATCGCCGCTTCGGCCTGCGGCCGCTGCACGATCACGCAGCGCTCCGGCTGATGCCCGGCAAGTTCCAGCGCCCGGTCGAGCAGCGGCTTGTACTCGACCACCCGGCTCGCTTCGATGCCGCAGGACGTCGAGACGATCACCTTCGGCTGCGCGTCGTCGATCCGGGAGGCGAGTTCGGCCGAGGCGAAGCCGCCGAAGACCACCGAGTGCACGGCGCCGAGCCGGGCGCAGGCGAGCATCGCGATGACCGCTTCCGGGATCATCGGCAGGTAGATCAGCACCCGGTCGCCTTTGGCCACGCCGAGCGCCCGCAGCACGCCGGCGAACTTCGCGGTCAGCTCGGTCAGCGCGGCATAGCTGTAGCTGGCGGTGATGCCGGTCACCGGCGAGTCGTAGATCAGGGCCGGCTGCTCGGCGCGGCCGAGCGCGACATGCCGGTCCAGCGCGTTGAAGCAGGTGTTCAGGGTGCCGTCCGGGAACCAGCGGTAGAACGGCGGGTTGTCCCGGTCCAGCACGGTGTGCGGCTGCCGGATCCACGAGACGTCCTTGGCGGCCATCGCCCAGAACGAATCCGGGTCGGCCAGGCTGTGCTCGTACTGCTCCTGATAGCTCATGTCATTTCTCGCTCTTCGCGCGAGCGCTCATCGCCGCGTTGCTCCGATCCTGCCCCAGTCACCTGCCGGCGGCCAGCGTGAGCAGTGCGGCGGCGGCATTGCTGACCGCGTGCGCGGTGATCGAGGTGGCCAGCCGGCCGGTCCAGCGGACCAGCAGGCACTGCCCGATCCCGAACACCGCGATGCTGGCGAACAGCAGCACCATGGCCGCGGCGGTGTGCACCTCGTACAGGTGCAGCGCGGCGAACAGCGCCGAGGACACCAGCGCCGCCGGCCAGAACCGGATCCGGCGCATCAGCGAGCGCAGCAGCACGCCGCGGAAGATCAGTTCCTCGACCGGCGGTGCGACGACCACCGCCAGGATCAGCAGCAGCACGATCTCGGCCACCGGCCGGCCGCTCAGTTCGACGTTGCTCTCGGCCCGGCCGCGCAGCGCGGGCACCGCGGCCACCAGCAGCACCGCCACCACGATCCGGCCGATGAACTCGGCCACCGCACCGCCGAGCCCGAGTGCCAGGTCGATCGGCCGGGGCCGGCTCCAGCCGAACGCCGGCCCCCAGCCACCGGCCGAGCGGACCGCGGTACGCCCCAGCCGGGCGATCACCGCCAGCGCCGCCGCGTAATGCAGCAGCGCGACTACCGAGAACGCGACATACCGGGTGAGCCCGTGCGGCCGCCACCCGGTGCCGGCCAGTAACACGCCCTCGGCGACCAGCACCGCCACCAGGGCCAGCACCGGATACACGCCGAGCCGGATCGACCAGCCGCGGTCGGGGGTGGCGGCCACCGCCCGGTCCAGCGCCCAGCTGCGCCGAGCGGGCTGCCAGAAGTTCCACCCCGGTGGCGCCGCCGGCCAGGACGGATCGGGTTGCCAGCCCGGCGGCGGTACGAAGCCCTCGGGCGGTGCCGGCCAGCCGGGCGGCGGAGTGAACCTGAGCATCGCTGACTACCGACCTGACCTGCCGAAGCTACGAACGGGCTGCTGATCCGGATGGCTGTGCTCCGCGCCGCGGCTCAGCCGGGGTCCGGCAGACCGCCGCGCCCGGCCGCACGGCCCCGCGAGCTGCGGAACGCGCTGATGTTGAAGTCCTGCCGGGTGGGCGGCTGTCCGGTGGAGTCGCGGACCGTCCGCCATTCCCGGCCGGCCAGCAACTCGCCGAGCACGTCGCCCATCAGCTTCTGAGTGGCACGCAATGCCTCAGCTCGGGACGGAAAGGCCTCCAGGGTGCGGAACGCCTCCACCTCGCCGACCTTGACCACGCCGACGAATCCCCAACTGTCGCTGGCCTCATCGGTGCCAACCGATACCAGCATCTCCCCGTGAGCAGCCATGGTTGTGCCTAACGTCGTAGATCCGGCAAGTGTAGACAACCCGGATAGGGCCGGCCCGGACGGTTTTCGGCGGTAGGTTTCACCGCCGAAAGCATAGCCACTCCTCAGGACCCGGCATCGTCGGATCCGGAATCGTCCTGCTGGCCTGAATCGCCCTGCTGTGAAAGGAACTTCTCGAACTCGGCACCGAGCTCGTCGGCCGTCGGCAGCCGTGCGCCGTCGGCGATCAGACTCTGCGAGCGGCCGGCGACCATCTCGTCGTACTGCTCCTCCAGGGTGTGCACCACCGAGGCGATCTGGTCCGAACCGGCCACCTGCGCGTCCACCTCGGCGCTCATGGTTTGCGCGGCGAAGTCGAGGGTGTCGGTGGGCAGCGTCAGCGAGGCCGCGCCGGCCACGCAGGTCAGCAGCTTCGCCGCCGCGGCCGGATAGTCCAGATGAGCCAGGTAATGCGGCACATTCACCGTGAAGCCCATCGACGGGACGCCCGCGCTGCCCAACCGGAACTCCATCAGATGGCCGGCCGCGCCGGGCACCTGCACGGTGCCCAGCCAGTTCGAGTAGTCGGCCACCAGCGACGGCGGGGTGCCGTGCGCGATCACGGTGGCCGGCCGGGTGTGCGGCACCCCCATCGGTATCGCGTTCATCCCGACCACCAGCCCGACGTCCAGCCGGGCCACGATCATCGACATCGCGGTCACGAACCGTTCCCACTGGAGGTCCGGCTCCGGTCCGGACAGCAGCAGGAACCGGGTGCCGGCCGGGTCGATCACCGCGTCCACCACCAGTTCCGGGGCCCGGTAACTCTCCCAATGATCGGTCGTGAAGATCATCTCCGGCCGCCGGCCGCGGTAGTCGTAGAGCTGGTCCACGTCGAAGGTGACCACCCGCTCGGCGGTCAGCGTGGACAGCAGGTGGCCGCGGGCCAGCCGGGTGGCGTTGCCGGCGTCGACGAAGCCGTCCATTGCCTGTACCAGCACCGGCCGCTGCAGCTGCGGCAACGGTTCGGCGTAGTGGAACAGCTCGCCCGGGTCCAGCACGCTAATCGGCTGCCAGCTGAGAAGTGAACTCCGGCTCGGTGGCCTTGGCGACCTCCTCGACGGTCACCCCGGGGGCCAGCTCGCGCAGCACCAGGCCGTTCGGGGTGACGTCCAGCACCGCGAGGTCGGTGATGATCCGCTGCACGCAACCCTGGCCGGTCAGCGGCAGCGTGCACCGCTTCACGATCTTCGCCGAGCCGTCCTTGGAGACGTGCTCCATCATCACGATGACCTTCTTCGCGCCGTGCACCAGGTCCATCGCGCCGCCCATGCCCTTGATCATCTTGCCGGGGATGGCCCAGTTGGCGAGGTCGCCGTTCTCGGCCACCTCCATCGCGCCGAGCACCGCCACGTCGATGTGGCCACCCCGGATCATGCCGAAGGAGGTGGCCGAGTCGAAGAACGAGGCGCCCGGCAGCACGGTCACGGTCTCCTTGCCGGCATTGATCAGGTCCGCGTCCACGTCGTCATCGTGCGGGTACGGCCCGACGCCGAGGATGCCGTTCTCGCTCTGCAACACCACGGTGATCGACGGATCCACGTAGTTGGGCACCAGGGTGGGCATGCCGATGCCGAGGTTGACGTACTGGCCGTCGGAGAGCTCCCGGGCCACCCGGGCGGCCAGTTCGTTGCGGGTCCATGCCATGACGATCAGTCCTCCAGCCGAACGGTGCGCTTCTCGATCCGCTTGCCGGCCTCGCCGACCTCGACCACCCGCTGTACGAACACCCCGGGGGTGTGCACCTCTTCCGGGGTCAGCTCGCCGACCTCGACCAGTTCCTCCACCTCGGCGATGGTGATCCGCCCGGCCATCGCGCACAGCGGGTTGAAGTTGCGGGCCGAGGCGTCGTAGCTGAGGTTGCCGTGCCGGTCCCCGCGGGCCGCCCGGACCAGCGCGAAGTCGGTGACGATGCCTTCCTCCAGCACGTACCGCTGGTCGTTGAAGACCCGGGTCTCCTTCGGCGGGGACGCCACCGCGACGCTGCCGTCCGGGCCGTACCGCCACGGCAGGCCGCCGTCGGCCACCATGGTGCCCACCCCGGCCGGCGTGTAGAACGCCGGGATGCCGGCGCCGCCGGCCCGCAGCCGTTCGGCCAGGGTGCCCTGCGGGGTGAGCTCCAGCTCCAGCTCACCGGCCAGGTACTGCCGGGCGAACTCCCGGTTCTCCCCGACGTAGGAACCGATGGTGCGCCGGATCCGGCCGGCGGCGAGCAGCACGCCCAGGCCGGCGTCGTCCACCCCGCAGTTGTTCGACACGGTCTGCAGGTCGGTGCTGCCCAGCTCGTACAGCGCCTGGATCAACACCAGCGGGATGCCGCACAACCCGAAGCCGCCCACCGCCAGCGAAGCACCGTCGCCGATGTCGGCGACCGCCTCCGCTGCCGATGCCACCACCTTGTCCACGCCGAACGTCCTCTCGCCGCTGATCGAAACCCGCTGATCGAAACCCGCTGATCGAAACCGCCGTTGCCGGCCGGAACCGGCCTGCAACTGCCGAGAACTCTAGTGATGCCGGAGCAGATTCAGTGCCGTACGGTGATCCGTTCCGCAACCAGCCGCCGGTCGGTCAGGCTGTCGTCCGGGTTGCCGACCAGCACCGTGGAGCCGCCGACGGCCAGCGGCGCCAGCAAGGCGGAGATCCAGTCCGCCGGCTGGTGCCACGGCCTGGTCCACAGCAGCCGGCCGCCGGTGGTCAGCCCCAGCTCGGCGGCCCGGCGCTCGGCGGCGGCCAGCATCTGGGTGGACAGGTCGGTCGACACCAGCCGCCCGCCCTCCCCGACCAGCTCGGCTGCCAGGAAGCCGGTGTCCCCGGGGCCGGCGGCGAGCTCCAGAACCGACTCGCCGGGCGCCGGCGCGGCCATCTCGACCAGCCCCTCGCCGACGGCGTGGGAGGACT
>DASUAC010000159.1:0-5041 GCA_035763985.1 Jatrophihabitans sp.
TGCAGTACCTGCAGCACGATCCGATACACCGCAAGTACCACCACAGCCGCCTCACCTTTAGCCTCTGGTACGCCTTTACCGAGAACTTCGTGCTGCCGCTCTCGCACGACGAGGTGGTGCACGGCAAGGGCTCGCTGCTCAACAAGATCCCCGGCGACCGCTGGCAGCAGATGGCGACGCTGCGCTGCCTGTACGCCTACATGTGGGCGCATCCGGGCAAGCAGTTGCTGTTCCAGGGTTCGGAGTTCGGCCAGGGCGCGGAGTGGAGCGACAGCCGGTCGCTGGACTGGTGGCTGCTGGATGCGCCCGACCACGCCGGCCTGCAGCGGGTGGTCACCGACCTGAACCGGCTGTACCGGGAGAACCCCGCGTTCTGGTCGCAAGACACCGACCCGGCCGGCTTCGGCTGGATCGACGCCAACGACGCCAGGGGCAACGTGTTCTCCTTCCTGCGCTGGGGCGCCGACGGCTCGGTGATCGCCTGCGTGATCAACTTCTCCGCGATGCCGCACGAGAACTACCGGCTGGGCCTGCCGAAACGGGGTCGCTGGGTGGAGGCGCTGAACACCGATGCCGAGATCTACGGCGGCTCCGGCGTGGGCAACTGGGGCGCGGTGACCGCCGACGGTGAGAGCTGGCACGGCCAGCCCACCTCGGCCTCGGTACGGGTGCCACCGCTCGGCGCGGTCTGGCTGAAGTACGACGGCGCGGCGGCGGACGAGTAACCGCCGGCCGGACGAGCAGCCGTCCCGGCCGGACGATTACCCCGTCCCGGGCGGATGAGCAACCGCCCCGGGCGGACGGAATAGCCCGGCCACTCCTCGGGTTGGAACGTATAGTTGCACACGCAACAGCTGAGGAGATGACTGACGATGGCTGCCGTTACCGCAGATACCTTCACCCTGCCCCGGGTGACCGGCGCGAACTCGGGTGACGTGGAACGGCCGGTGCTGGCGGTGTCCACCGCGCCGGCCGGATTCGAGGGCGAGGGCTTCCCGGTGCGCCGGACGATGGCCGGCATCAACTACGCCTACCTCGACCCGTTCATCATGATGGACCACATGGGCGAGGTGGACTACGCCGCCGGCGAGCCCAAGGGCACCAACTGGCACCCGCACCGCGGCTTCGAGACCGTGACGTACCTGATCGAGGGGCAGTTCATCCACCAGGACACCCACGGCGGTGGCGGCGTGATCACCGAGGGCGCCACCCAGTGGATGACCGCCGGTGCCGGGCTGCTGCACATCGAGACCCCGCCGGAGCAACTGGTCGAGCGGGGCGGGCTGTTCCACGGCTTCCAGCTGTGGGTGAACCTGCCGGCCAAGGACAAGTTCCTCAGCCCGAGATACCAGGGCATCGAGTCCGGCCAGATCACCCTGCTCGCCTCGGCCGACGGCAGCTCGCTGCTGCGGGTGATCGCCGGCGACGTGGACGGCCACCGCGGCCCGGGCTCCACGCACACCCCGATCACCCTGCTGCACGCCTCGGTCATGCCGGGCTCCCGACTGTCGCTGCCCTGGCAGCCGAGCTACAACGCGCTGGCCTACGTAATGGCCGGTGCCGGCACGGTCGGCCCGGACGCCCAGCCGATCCATGCCGGCCAGCTGGCCGTCTTCGGCCCCGGCGACCGGCTGACCATCGCGGCGAACGGCACGCAGGACAGCCGTACCAACGCGCTGGAGGTGATCCTGCTCGGCGGCGAGCCGATCCGGGAACCGATGGTGCACTACGGCCCGTTCGTGATGAACACCCGCGCCGAGCTGCAGCAGGCGCTGACCGACTACCAGTCCGGCCGGCTGGGCGTCATCCCGCCGGACGCGATCATGCCGCACGTGCCGTCCGGCCAGCGCAGCCCGCTGGAGTCCTAGCTACCCGGGTCTCATCGACAGTGGAGCGGTGTGGTCGCCTGGTGACCACACCGCACCACTTTCTGCAGCGCATGAGCGATCAGGGCAGCTCGGGGTGCTTCGGGGCTCTGGGCGGATGTCCGGCTTCGGACGCACCCTGGGGACGCACCGCTCAGAACAGCGCGCTGGCCAGGTTCCGGCGGGCCGGGCCGACCCGCGGGTCGTCCGGGCCGAGCAGTTCGAAGTACTCCACCAGCCGGTCCCGGACCGGATCCCGGTCCTCACCGCGCAGCCGCCGGATCAGCCCGATCAGCCGGTTGAACGCCTCGTCCACCAGGTTGTTCGCGAGCTCCGCGTCGGCCGCGGCCAGCTGCAGCTCGACGTCGTCCGGCGCCGCGGCCGCCCGGGCCAGCGCGTCGGCCGGCAGCCCGGCCAGCCGCTGCAGCAGCCCGACCTGGCGCAACGCCAGCTGCGCCTCGAGGTTGGCCGGCTCCGCGTTCAGGATCGCCTGGTAGCGCTCGGCGGCGAGGTCGAAGTCACCGTCCTGCAGCGCCTGCTCGGCCGCGGTGAACCGCTCGTCCTCCGGCTCCTGGACGACCTCGCCGTCCGGGGCGGCGCCGGACTGCCCGGACAACCCGGCCTGCTGGGCCGCCTCCAGCAGCGCGCCGATGAACTCGCGCACCTGCGGCTCCGGCAGCGCACCCTGGAAGCCGGGGATCAGCTGACCACCGATCACCGCGAACACCGTCGGGATGCTCTGCACCTGCAGCATCCCGGCGATCCGCTGGTTGGCCTCCACGTCCACCTTGGCCAGCACCCAGGCCCCGGCCGCCTCGTTCGCCAGCTTCTCCAGGACCGGCGACAACTGCTTGCACGGCTCGCACCAGTCGGCCCACAGGTCGAGCAGCACCGGCACCTGGAAGGACCGGTCCAGCACCTCGGCCTGGAAGTTCGCCTCGGTCGCGTCGATCACGTACGTGCCACCGGACGGCGGCGGCGCGGCCGCTGCCCGTGCCGCGGCCTCGGACCGCGCCTTCACCGCGGCGAGGTCCACCGCGCCGGTCATCGCGGCGAGCGCGGCGGGCGACGGGGTCGGGGCGGGGCGACGGCTACCGGGACGCATGCCACTCATTTTTCCAGGTCGGTATTCCGGGCACCACCGTGGCCCGGCGCCCCCACCCGGCCCGCGCGCCGACCGGCGTTGCGCGGGCTTTACGGCAGGCCGCTAGGATACGTACGCTTTGCCCGTATTTCTCGGGCGCTACGCCCCGTCCTGGACAAGGAGACCCCGCATGAAGCTGACTTCGGCCGGCCGGCGGACAGCGGCCGCAGCCCTGGCGCTGGTGGCGAGCGCCGGGCTCGCGGTGGGCACCGCCAGCCCGGCCGGCGCCGTGACCAACCCGGACCGCGGCGCCTGCGACGACGGCACCGGCTCCATCCCACCCGGAGCCTGGGTGCGCGATCCGAACAACCTGGGCACCGAGGTGCTGTACCTGACCCACTACGGCTGGAACGGCTCGCAGGACCACTTCTACATCGAGGGCGAGTTCTACCACAACAACGCGCACTGGTACGTCGGCTACGGCTACGACGTCGACAACGGCCTCAAGCGGTACGGCGCGGTGCTCGACTCCTGGATCGCCAAGTCGACCGGCGGCTGCTGGTACTGACGAATCCCCCGTCCGGACAAAGGAGTTCCTGTGATCAGCAAGTCTCGCGTGCTGGCCGTGGCGGCAGCCGCCGCGCTCACCGGCGGCGCCCTGCTGGGCGGCGCGGCCCCGGCCTCGGCCAACTCCGGCTACGTGGTCTGCGTCTACGCCGGCACGCCGGTGGAGACCGGGCCGGGCGGCACCGTCATCTACACCATGAGCAGCACCCAGGCCTGGCACGTCTACATCGACGAGGCCAACCAGTGGACCCAGGGCTACGTCAGCCGGACCGATCCGCTGATCCGGGGCTGGGTGTGGGGCGGCCACTTCGACTACAGCCGCACGCCGTACGCCGTGTCCAGCGGCGGCAACGCCTGCCCGTAGCCGGCCCGCTCCAGGCTGACGGCGGTGTGCGCCGGCCGATGCGCGCCCGGCTGTCTGCGCCGGCCGATGCGCGCCGGCTGCCGTCAGCTCACCGGGTCGGTCAGCTCCCGCACCTGCTCCGGGGCCAGCCGCAGGCCGGCCGCCGCGACGTTCTCCGCCAGGTGCGCCACCTGCGAGGTGCCCGGGATCGGCAGCATCACCGGCGACCTGGCCAGCAGCCAGGCCAGCGCCACCTGGCCCGGGGTGGCGCCGGTGTCCCGGGCCAGCTGGTCCACCGGGCCACCCGGCTTGGCCAGCTCGCCGGCCGCGATCGGATACCACGGGATGAAGCCGATGCCGTGTTCGCTGGCGTAGTCCAGCACCGGCTCGGACTTGCGGTTGGTCAGGTTGTACAGGTTCTGCACGGTGACGATCTCGGCGATCTCGGCCGCCGCTTGCAGTTCGGCGACGCTGACCTCGGACAGCCCGATCGCGGCCACCTTGCCCTCGTCCTGCAGCGCCTTGAGCTCGCCGATCTGGTCGGCCAGCGGCACCTCCGGGTCGATCCGGTGCAGCTGCAGCAGATCCAGCCGGTCCACCTTGAGCCGGCGCAGCGACAGCTCGGCCTGCTGGCGCAGGTACGGCGGCCGGCCGACCACATGCCACTCGTCCGGGCCGGTCCGGGTGAACCCCACCTTGGTGGCGATCAACAGGTCGTCCGGATAGGGGTGCAGCGCCTCGGCGATGATCTCCTCGCTGATGCCCGGGCCGTACGAGTCGGCGGTGTCGATGAAGTTCACCTCCAGCTCGACCGCCCGGCGCAGCACCGCGACGGCCTCGTCCCGATCGGCCGGCTCACCCCAGACCCCCGGCCCGGTGATGCGCATCGCACCGAACCCCAGCCGGTGCACTGTCTTGCCGGCGATGCTGAACGTGCCGGATCCGGCGGCCGTCACGACGTTGCTACTCGACATGCGAATCTCCTTCGGCGAATGGGCAGAGCAAGGATGCGTCCGGACGCCCCGGCGGTCACTCGGCGAAGTCGCCGGCGTCCACCCGGAGCCGCCGCAGGATGGTGAACAACCGCTGCAGTTCGTCCTGGTCGAGGGCCTGCAGCCCGAACTCGGTGCGGTGCAGCTCCCGGGTCGCCGCGTCGACCACCTGCCGGCCCTGCTCGGTGAT
>DASUAC010000160.1:0-4138 GCA_035763985.1 Jatrophihabitans sp.
GCCGGCCGGCACGGGTACGTCGCCCGACTCGAGCAGCGCTTCGAGCTCTCGGATCGGGCGTGCTCGACCGCGGTCCTCGTCGTACCAGCTGTGGTAGATCTGCAGGAAGATCCACTGCGTCCAGCGGTAGAAGTCCGGGTCGGTGGTGCTCACGCTGCGCCGCTGGTCGTGTCCCAGGCCCAGCGCCCGCAGCTGCCGCCGGAACGCGGCGATGTTGCGGTCGGTGGTGGTGGCCGGGTGCTGGCCGGTCTGCAGCGCGTACTGCTCGGCGGGCAGGCCGAAGGCGTCGAACCCCATGGTGTGCAGGACGTTCTCGCCCCGCATCCGCAGGTACCGGGCGTAGACGTCGGTGCCGATGTAGCCCAGCGGGTGCCCGACGTGCAGCCCGGCGCCGGACGGGTAGGGGAACATGTCCATCACGAAGGTGTGCGGCCGGTCGCGCACCTGCTCGAAGTGTTCGCTCAGCGCGCCGCTCGGGTTGGCGGCGTCGAAGGTGCCCTGCTGCTGCCAGTGCTCCTGCCAGCGGGTCTCGATCTCGCGCGCGATGCTGTTGCTGTAACGGAACGGCGGCCGGTCATCGTCGGTGACCGGCCGAGTCTGATCGGTCGCCGGCGGCTGGTTGGCGGCGGTCATGACTACGGTCTCCTCGGGTGTCATGTCCCCATGTGACGGGGAACCTGCGCGGGTCAGCCGGACATACAAAGAGCCCCTGCACCGAGGCAGAGGCTCACGCCGCGCTGGCCGGTCCGGTTGGCTCAGCGCGGCTCGGTAAGGAGCAGGTACCGGCGCACGCCTTGCATACTACTCGCCTGCCCGGAATCGGCCTGCCGAGGCGCGGGTGCCGGGCTCAGCCGGTGCCGGGCTGACCGGGTGCCGGGCTGAGCGGCGCCCGGAATCATGCTTCGGCGTCGGAGTAGTCGCTCTCCGCGGCCGGCAGCGGGATGACCGGGCCGGGCGGTCCGGCGTTGTGCGCCCGCAGCGTCCAGCCGGTGCCGCCGTTGCGCAGTTCGGTCCAGTGGCAGTTGGCCAACGGGGCCAGCACGGAGGGGGTCTGCGGCAGGCCGAGCAAGGCGGCGGACAGGCACATCACGGTGGCCCCGTGGCTGACCAGCACGGCCAGTTCGACCGTCGGCAACTCCTCGACCAGTTGGCAGGCCCGGTCCGCCACCTCGGTACGGCTCTCGCCGCCGCGCCGGGTGACGTCCCGCCCGGCCAGCCACTCGGCGAACTCGTCGGGATACCGGCTGGCCACCTCCCCGCGGGTGAGGCCCTGCCAGTGGCCGAGGTGCCGTTCGCGCAGCCGGGCGTCCAGGCCGAACTCCAGGCCGGTCAGCGAAGCCACCTTCTCGGCGGTCTGCCGGGCCCGCTGCAGGTCCGAACTGACCAGCAGGTCCGGACGCATGGCCGCGATCAGCGAGGCCACCTCGATCGCCTGCGCCCGGCCCACCTCGTCCAGCGGCGGGTCGGCCTGGCCCTGATAGCGGCGGGTGGCGTTCCACTCGGTCCGGCCGTGCCGAAGCAGGACGATCCGGCGCTCCACCTAGGCCTCGTCCGCGGCCCTGGCCGCGGCGTCCGGGCTCGGATCGGCCGCATCCTGCTCGGCGCTGCCAGTCTCGGTGCTGGCCGCCTCGGCTTCGGCACCGTCAGTCTCGGCGTCGTCAGTCTCGGCGCTGCCCGACTCGGCACCGTCAGTCTCGGCGTCGTCAGTCTCGGCGCTGCCCGACTCCGCGCTGCCCGACTCCGCACTGGCCGCCTCGGCGGTGTCCGGCTCGGCCGGTCCGGCTCCGTCGCTCGGAGCGGTCAGCACCGGCGGCGCGGACATCGGGTCGAAGCCGATCATCGGGCAGTCCCGCCAGAGCCGTTCGAGCGCGTAGAAGACCCGTTCCTCGGCGTGCTGGACGTGCACCACGATCTCGGAGTAGTCCAGCAGCACCCAGCGACCGTCCCGCTTGCCTTCCCGGCGCAGCGGCTTGGTGCCGGCCAGCCGCAGCTTCTCCTCGATCTCGTCGACGATGGCCTCGACCTGCCGCTCGTTGTTGCCGGTGGCGATCACGAACACGTCGGTGATCGCGAGCCGTTCGCTGACATCGATCAGCACGATGTCGGTGGCGAGTTTGTCGGCGGCGGCATGCCCGGCGACCAGGGCGAGCCGGACGGCGGTGTCGGTTGCGGTCACGATGGCCCACAGTACCGAAGCCGGTCGCCGGGGCGGCCGGGGCGCGACCCCGGCCGGCCCGGCCCAGCCAGTCGGCCTGACCCGGCCATTCCGGCTGCCACCGGCTAGTCGACCAGCCGGATCACCCCGTAGTCGTAACCGTGCCGGCGGTACACCACACTCGGCCGGCCGCTGTCGGCATCGGCGAACAGGAAGAAGTCGTGACCGACCAGTTCCATCTCGAACAGCGCCTGGTCGATGGTCATCGGCTTGGCCGGATGCTCCTTCTCCCGGACCACCCGGCCCGGGCCGTCCGGCAGCTTCTCCTCCGGCGCCTCCGCCAGGGCCACCCCGCCACCCGGTGAGAGCGCCTCGGCGAGTGCTCCGGTCGCCGCCGCGACCGAGGTGGGGGTGTGCCGGCCGTGATGGATCCGGCGCCGGTCGGCGGCCTGCCGGAACTTACGTTCCAGCCGCTCGACGGCCAGATCCAGCGCCTTGTAGAAGTCGGCGGCGCAGGCCTCGGCGCGTACCACCGGTCCCCTGACCCGGCAGGTGATCTCGACCCGTTGGCAGATCTCGGATAGCCGTGGATTCTTCTCGTGATAGAGCTCGACGTCAGCGCGGATGATGTGATGGTCATACCGCTCTATGCGGGCCAACTTGTCCGCGACGTGCTGGCGGTAATGATCGGGAACCTCGACGTTTCGGCCCCTCACGACAATGTCCATGCGGCCTCCAGCTACCTGGGGCACCAGGCACGGCACACGCATCGTCACGTGCCAACCTCGCTCGGATCTGGCCTTCCGTGTCGATGGTTATCGCGCTGGTGCCAATCTTCGGTTGGTCAGTTGAACGCTAGCCCCTTCTCGGCAATCTGCCCAGTTGAAGTACTCCGCCGCGTGTCACACCGGCGTCACGGCACCGTCACGTCACCACGGCGGAGCTCGCGGGTCCGGCGAACGGGGCGTCGGCGTGGCCGGCGGACGACGCAACCGGGTGGCGGCGACGACCGCCGCGGCAGCCGGCGGCCAGCCGGCGACCGCCAGCGCCCGGCCAGCCTCGGCGAGCGTGGCGCCGGTGGTCACGATGTCGTCCAGCACGATCGGACGCAGACCGCCGAGACCGGCCGGTGCCGCGGCGGTCATCCGGCCGGCCAGGTTCGCCCGGCGCTGCTCGGTGGTCAGGTTCGCCGAGTCGCGGACCGAGCCGGTCAGGGCCAGCGCCCGCACCAGCGGCAGCTGGGTCTGCCGAGCCACCAACCCGGCCAGCCGCAGCACATGGTCACCACCGCGGGACCGCGCCGCCGCCGGCCGGGACGGCACCGGGACCAGCACCGGCCGGGCCACCGCCCCGCCCAGCCGGCTGGCCTCGTCCACCGCATCGGTCAGGTAGTCCGCGAGCCGGCCGGCCACCTGCCGGCAGCCGCGCTCCTTGTAGCCGATCAGGACGGTCCGCAACTGCTCGGCATACTCGCCCGCGGCAATAGTGGGTGGCGCGCCGGCGTGCTCGACCCGGCGCGGGATGCTGCTCGGCTGGCAGGCCGCACACCAGGCGGTGCCCGGCCGGCCACAGCACAGGCAGTCGGCCGGCAGCACCAGGTCGATGAGTTCGGTGAGCACCCGCATGCCACCAGCCTGGTCCGCCCGGCGGCCCGGTCAGCGGTCGGCGGGGATCTGTGGATTCCCGGCTACCGCTGTGGATGACGGATCAGAATACGTACACCGGATTGGTGCCGGTGATCGGCGACGCACTGGTGCCGGCGAGGCTGACCCAGGTGTTGTCGGCGCCGACGGCCTTCCAGATCGAGCCGCCGGCCCAGACCACGGCCGACTGACCCAGCGCCGCCGCGATCGCCCTGGGCGGACCGGGCAGATCGGTGTTGGGCACCGGCTCCAGCCGGTAACCGTCCGAGTAGACCGACCACACCTGAGCTTCGGCGCCGGGCTGGGCGGCGACCAGCTTCAACTGGATCTGGTCGCCCCA
>DASUAC010000161.1:0-5608 GCA_035763985.1 Jatrophihabitans sp.
CGCGGAACTGGTGCGCCGCAACCTCTCCGACGCCGAGGTGCTGTTCCAGCACGGCGCGGCCGGCCGCTACACCGACGCGAGCTACTTCGACTACACGCCGCAGGCGCTGTACGAGCGAGGCGAGCGGGTCTACTGGGACAAGCTGGTCGACCCCTATCGGCCGCTCACCGAGGTTCCCGACCGGGACGAGGTCATCTTCACCCAGTGCACCTACGCCCTGGGATACCTGGTCGACGGCGCCTGGTTGCACAAGCTGGCGAACACCGGCCACGCCGAGCGGGAGAGCGACGCAATGCTGTTCGCCATCTACGCCGACGAGATGGGCCACGGCGACCTGGTGAAGAACCACCTCACCCTGACCCACCGGATGCTGAACAGCCTGGGCGTGCAGCTGCCGCACATCCGTACCGAGGCGTTCATGGCGCAAGCCGACCTGCCGGACGACCTGTACGGGTTCTCGCTGCACCAGCTGGCCATGTGCCTGCTGCCGGACACCTTCTACAACGAACTGCTCGGCTACAACTACGCGATCGAGATGTTCGGCTCCGGCGAGCTGCGGCTGCACGAGATGCAGAAGCTGCGGCATCACGGCTTCGACATCTGCTACGAGCAGGCGCATCTGACCATCGACAACTTCTCGGCCGGGCACACCAAGCAGGCCGCCGACATCATCGTCTCCTACCTGGACGGGGTGCGCCGGACGGCCGGCGAGGACGTGGTGCAGCAGGAGTGGCGGCGGATCTGGCGCGGGTACGCCTCATTCGGGCTGTTCGTCGAGCACGCGCTGCTGAAGCAACTGGCCGACGCATCGGCCGCCGAGCCGGCCACCGTGCCGGCCGAGGACGAACCGCTGGACCTGTTGATCTAGCGCGTTCTAAAGCACGGCGTCGAGCTGCGCCTTCTCCACCAGCTGCGCGATCTGCCGGGCGTTCTCCGGACGCAGCAGCGTGTAGTGGTCGGCTGCCAGCAGGTGCCGTTCGGCGTTGGGCAACACCGCCTGCCAGTGCGATTGCGCGGTGACGTTGAACGAGCGGTCGGCCCCGATCAGCAGGGCGTGCGCCCGCACCTCACCCGCCGGCCGGTAGCCCGACATCAGCCCGCGATGCAGGGTGAACGCCTCGAACCGCCGGGCCACCTCGGCACGTACCGCACCGTCCCCGCCGGAATCCAGCAGCAGTGCCAGCTGATCCAGCTGTTCCTCGACCCCCACCGCCTCGATCGCGGTCACCGGCCGGCCGGTGGTGCGCAGCGCGTCCTCGACGAAGTGCCGGACCAGCCGCTCCGGCTCGTCCTGCTCGATGCGCGTCGCGAACGGCGCGTCGAGCAGCACCAGCAGCTCCACCGTCTCGCCCTGGCGTTCCAGCTGCTTGGCCATCTCATAGGCCAGCAGCCCGCCCATCGACCAGCCACCGAGCCGGTACGGCCCGTCCGGCTGGCGCGCTCGCAGGTCCGTCAGGTAGCTCGCCGCCAGCCCGGCCAGATCCGGCACCGGCCGGTTCTGCCCGGCCAGGACGGGTGATTGCAGCCCGCAGACCCGGTACCGGCCGGCCAGCTCGGTGGCCAGCGGGGCATAGCTGAACACCGTGCCGCCAACCGCGTGGACCAGCAGCAACGACTGCTCCGCCGTGGAACTGGCCAGCTCCAGCAGCACCGGCTGCCCGGCTGCCGGGTCCTGGCCGGCCTCGCGGGTGGCGATCCGGGAGCTGAGCTGCCGGACCGACGGCGCCAGGAACACCTCGGTGATCGGCAGGTCGGCGCCCAGCTCGTCGCGGATGGCGCCGAGCAACCGCATCGCCTGCAGCGAATTCCCGCCGATGTCGAAGAAACTGCTGGTCACGCTGAGCTGCTCCTGGCCGAGCAGCCGGCCGAAGATCTCGCACAGCGCCGACTCGATCGGGCCGACCGGGGCGATCCGTTCGGCCGCCACGGGGGCCGGCTCCGGGTCGGGCAGCGCCGACCGGTCGATCTTGCCCGATGCGTTCAGCACGAAACCGGTCACCGCGATCAGCTTGGCCGGCACCATGTAGGCCGGCAGCCAGCCGGCGAGGTGCTCACGCAGTTCCTCGACGCCGGCCTCGCCGCGGTAGTAGCCGACGAGTTCGCCGCCGGCGACGGGGTCCTCGCGCAGCACCACGACGGCCTGGCTGACCGCCGGGTGCGACAGCACCGCGCGTTCGACCTCGCCGAGTTCGATGCGCAGCCCGCGCAGCTTGACCTGCCCGTCCGTCCGGCCGAGGTAGTGGATCTGGCCGTCCGGCAGCCGCTTCGCCAGGTCGCCGGTCTTGTACAGCCGGTCGGCCGGGTCGTCGGAGAACGGGTCGGCGATGAACCGCTGCGCGGTCAGCTCGGGCCGGTTGAGGTAACCGCGGCCGACGCCGGCCCCGCCGATGTGCAGTTCACCCACCACGCCGACCGGTACCGGGTTCAGGTCGGCGTCCAGCACGTAGTTGCGGTAGTTGGTGGTCGGCCGGCCGATCGGTGGCGGCAGCACGCTGCCGTCGATCTCGGCCCAGGTGCTGATCACCGTGCACTCGGTCGGCCCGTAGCCGTTCACCAGCCGCAGGCCGGGACGCTGCCAGGCCAGCGCCAGCACCGTGGTCAGCTCCTCGCCGCCCGCGATCAGGATCCGCAACGCGGGCAGTTGGCCAGGATCCAGCAGGCTGATCACCGCCGGCGGCAGGCAGGTGAGGGTCACTCCGGTCCGGCGCATCAGCTCGGTCAGCCGCGGCGGCGACAGCTTCGTCTGCTGGTCGGCGACCACCGCGGTCGCCCCGGACAGCACCGCGGTGAACATGTCGAGCACCGAGACGTCGAAGTTCAGCGAGGCGTACTGCAGCACCCGATCGCGTTCGTCCACCTGCCATTGCCGGATCATCCAGCAGATGAAGTTCACCACCTGCCGGTGCTCGAGCACGCAGCCCTTGGGCCAGCCGGTCGAACCGGAGGTGTACATCACGTAGGCGATCCCGGCCGGATCGATCTCGACCGGCGCTGCCTCGGTGGGCAGCCGGTCCCACTCCTCGTCCAGGCAGTACGCCGGACGGTCCAGGCCGGCCAGCACGTCCAGCGCCGCCTGGTCGGCGATGATCAGCCGCACCGCGGCGTCGCCGGCCATGAAGGACAGCCGCTCCACCGGCAGCGCCGGATCCAGCGGGACGTAGCCGGCGCCGGCCGCCAGGATCCCCAGCACCACCGCCAGCCGGCGGGCCGACGGCGCCATCGCCACGCCCACCAGGTCACCGGCCCCGGTCCCCTGGCCGGCCAGCCAGCCGCTCACCCGGCTCACCTCGGACTGCAGTTCGGCGTAGCTGGTGACCGCGCCGTCGAACAGCACCGCCGGGGCGTTCGGGGTGCGCGCGACCTGCTCGGCGAACAGCTGCGGCAGCGTGGCGTCCGGCACCGATTGCTCGTTCGTGTTCCAGCCGATCAGCTCGGCGTACAGCTCGGCGTCGGTGAGCATCGGCAATCCGCTGACGGTCATGGCCGGATCGGCCACCGCCGAGGTCAGCAGCATCCGGTAGTGCTCGAGCATCCGGCCGGCCGTGCCGGGCTCGAACAGGTCGGTGGCGTACTGCAACACGGCGCTGGACCCGGCGTCGTTCGTACCGACGAACCAGGCCAGGTCGAACTTGGCGTAGTCCGGATCCGGGTAGCCGTCGAACACGTCGATCGCCAGGCCGCCCCGGTGGATCGCCTCCGGCGCGGTCTCGGCGTGCGCGAAGGTGATCTGGAACAGCGGCGTCCGGCTGGCGTCCCGCTCGATCTGCAGCGCATCCACCAGCTTGGCCAGCGGCAGATCCTGGTGGGCGTAACCGGCCAGCGTGGTCTCGTGCACCCGGCGCAGCAGCTCGCGGAAGCTCGGATCCTGCGAACAGTCGATCCTGATCGGCAGCGTATTGACCAGGAAACCGATCAGCGGTGCCAGCTCGGGGCGGCTGCGGTTCGCACTCGGCGTGCCCACCACCAGGTCGCGCTGGCCGGTGTAGCGGGCCAGCAGCACCTGCAGCACGCTGAGCAGGACCACGTGCAGCGTGGTGTTCTCGGCCGCGGCGAGCGCCCGCGCGCCGACGATGACCTCCGGCTCCAGCTCCAGCCGAGCCACCGCACCCCGGTGGCTCTCCAGCGCCGGACGCGGCCGGTCGGTCGGCAACTGCACCAGCGGCAGGCCGGCGAGCTGCTTGCGCCAGTAGGACAGCTGCTCCTCCAGCGCCGGCCCGGTGAGCCGTTCCCTTTCCCACACCGCATAATCGGCGAACTGGATGCTCAGCTCGGCCAGCTCCGGCGGCGTCCCGGCCAGCTCGGCCTCGTACAGCGCCGAGAGCTCGCGCATCAGCACCCCGAACGACCAGCCGTCGAAGACGGCGTGGTGCAGCACGGTGATCAGCACGTGCTCGTCCGCGGCGAGCCGGACCAGCCGCCGCCGGAACAGCGGACCGGCCGCCAGGTCGAACGGCAGGGCCGCCTCGGCACCGGCCAGCCGGCTCAGCTCGGCCGCCCGCTGCCGGTCGTCCAGGCCGGTCAGGTCGGCCAGCGGCAACGGCGCCGGAGCCGGCGGGTCGATCTGCTGCAGCGGCCGGCCGTCGGCGTCGGTCACCAGCCGGGTACGCATGGTTTCGTGCCGGGCCACGAAGGCGTCGATCGCCCTGGCCAGCGCCGCGGTGTCGAGCGCGCCGCGCAGCCGCAGCCCGCAGGCGACGTTGTAGCTGGCCAGGCCGGGTGCGAACTTGTCGATGAACCAAAGCTGTTCCTGACCGAACGAGGCCGGCACCGGCTGGCCGGCGGGGCGGCGTTCGATCCCGGCCGGGGCCGCTCCGGCTCGGCCGGCCCGCAGCCGGGCAGCCAGCCGTTCGCGCTGGGCGTCCGACAACATGGCGTTCTCCCCTGGTCAGCGAGCGGTCAGCGAGCGGTCAGCGAGCGGTCAGCAAGTGGAGCAGCGATGGTCAGCGGGTGGTCAGCGGAACCGGCGGCCGGGTCAGGACGGCTGCGGTTCCTCGATCAGCCCGTCCAAGCCCTCCTCACCGAGCTCGACGTCCTCCAAGCCGTACTTGTCGCGCAGCAGCGCGGCGAGCTGCCTGGGCGTGGGCGCCAGGAAGATCGCCGGCACGTCGACATCGACCGCCAGGTCGTTGCGCAGCCTGGTGACCAGCTGCATCGCCTGCAGCGAGCTGCCGCCCACGTCGAAGAAGCTGTCGTCGGCGCCGACCACCTCCTGGTTGAGCAGCGTGGCGTACATGTCGACCACCACCGTCTCGATCAGGGTGCTCGGCGCGACGTAGTTCTCCACGCTGACCGCGTCCGGCGCAGGCAGCGCTGCCTTGTCGATCTTCCCGTTGTGCGTCAAGGGGAATCGGTCGAGCACGATCAGGCTGGCCGGCACCATGTAGGCCGGCAGCAGGAGCCCCAGCTCGGTTCGCAGGTCGGCGACGCTGAAGCTGTCGGCGACGGCCGGATCGACCCGCAGGTAGCCGACCAGCTGCTTCTGCCCCGCCGGGTCGGTCAGCACCGTGACCACCGACTGCAGCACGCCGGGCACGCCGGCCATCGCCGACTCGATCTCGCCCAGCTCCACCCGCCGGCCACGGATCTTGACCTGGCCGTCGATCCGGCC
>DASUAC010000162.1:0-2405 GCA_035763985.1 Jatrophihabitans sp.
AGCGGTGCTCACCGTGCTGCTGGTGGCGCTGCTGCTGCCGCTGGCGCAGGGTTCGGCATGGGGCTGGTCCTCGGCGCGGACGCTCGGGCTGCTGGCCGGCTTCGGTGTGCTGGCGGTGGCGTTCGTGCTGCTCGAACTGCGCACCCGGCGGCCGCTGGTGGACATCCGGGCGACCGCCCGCAAGCCGATCGTCCTCACCAACGTCGCGACGCTGATGTTCGGCTTCACCATCTTCGTCAGCCTGATCGGCACCGCCTCCTATGTCGAGGCGCCGCGTCGGACCGGCTACGGTTTCGACTCATCCATCACCGTGGCGGGCCTGTGCCTGCTGCCCGCCGGCCTGCTCATGCTGCTGCTCGCCCCGGCGGCGGCGCGGCTGATCGTCTCGATCGGCGCCCACCGGACGCTGACCATCGGCGCCGTCATCGTCGCGCTCGCCTGGGTGCAGCGCATCGGGGTCACCTCCTCGATCTGGTACGTGGTGCTCGGCAACACGCTCGTGGGCGCCGGCACCGGCATCGCCTACGCCGCCATGCCTGCGCTGATCAACCACTACTCGCCGGCCTCGGAACTGGCTGCGGCGAACGGGCTGAACGCACTGTCCCGGACGGTGGGCAGCTCGCTGGCCAGCGCGATCGGCGCCAGCCTGCTCACCCTCAGCACGGTGACCGTCGCGGGCATCGTGCTGCCGTCGCTGACCGCCTACCGTGCGCTGTTCGGGATCTGCGCCGCTGCCGCGGCCAGCGCCGCGGTGATCGCGCTGTTCATCCGGCCGGGCGCCGACCCGGGCTAGCTGTCGGCAGCACCGACCGGCCGTTCGAGCTCCCGGCGCAGGACGGTTCGCTGGATCTTGCCCATCGAGGTCCGCGGCAGGCTCGGCCGAAGCTCCAGCCGATCCGGCCAGTTGTGCCAGGTCATGCCGACCTCGCTGAGGTAGCCGGTGAGTTCGTCCAGGGTCAGTGGCTCGCCGTCCGGCACGATCATCGCGCACACCCCGTCGGTGCTCGGGAACTGCTCGTCCGGGTAGCCGATCAGCGCGACCTCGGCGACCCGCGGGTGCTGGGCGATCACCGCCTCGACCTCCAGCGTGGGCACCTTGGTGCCGAACCGCCGGATGATCAGATCCTCCCGGCGGCCGGTGATCCGGATGCCGCCGCGGCCGTCCGGCCGGGCCAGGTCGCCGGTGTCGAACCAGCCGTCCGCATCGAGGCAGGACTGATAGAGCTCCCGCTGGTTGAGGTAGCCCAGGCACTGGGTCGGGCTGCGCACCAGCAGCCGGCCGATCTGCTCGCCCGGCTCGCCGTCCAGCCGGAACTCCGACCCGCCCACCGGCGAGCCGTCGCTGTGCGCGCCCCAGCCCTTCGGGTCGTCCGGCTTGGTGACGGTGACCGGCCCGTTCTCGGTCATTCCCCACAGCGTGCCCAGTTCCACGCCGAGCACCTCCGAGGTCTCGGCGATCAGCTGCGGCGGGATCGGCATCGAGCCCGAGACCAGGTGGCGCAGGCTGGACAGGTCGCGCGGGTTCTTGCGCTGCTCGGCCACCATCATCGACACCCAGACCGGCGCTGCGTAGATGTAGGTCAGCCGGTGGGCGGCGATGATGTCGAGCAGCAGGACCAGATCCTTGTCGTCCTGCATGACGCTGGTGCCGCCCAGGATCACCGGCATGTAGCAGCAGAAGATGCTGCCGGCCATGTGCGTCAGGAAGTGCGGGACGCTGGCCACGGTCTCCGGCCCCCAGCCGTAGCATTCGGCCAGCGCGGTGGCGCAGGCGTACATCGTGTTGTGGCTGTGCACGACGGCCTTGGGCGCGCCGGAGGTGCCGGAGGTGAACAGCAGCAGCGCGACGTCGTCGGCGTCCAGGCCGGCCAGGTCGGGCAGCTGATGGGTCTGCTCCCACGGCGTGTCGAGGAAGAACTCGCCGAAGTCCAGGACGCCGTCAACCGGCTCGGCCGGCTGGGTACGCACCACCACCCGGTGCTGCAGGGTGTCCGGCGCGACCTCTGCCAGCCGCTGCAGGTAGTCCACCCCGCTATAGCTGTCCGCCACGAAGCAGACCTTGGCGGCGCTGTTGAGCAGCACGTGCTGGAGTTCCCGGGGTCCCAGCGGCGGCATCACCGGCGCGGGGACGGCGCCGATCCGGGAGCAGGCGAGGTACAGCGGGGTGAGCATCCACCAGTTCGGCAGGTGGATCGCGACGACGTCCCGGCGGCGTACGCCCAGTTCCAGCAGCGCGGCGGCGAACCGGTCGACCAGGCTCCGGTACTCGCGATAGCTGACGGTGCGGGCCGGCTTTCCGCTGACGTAGCTGATGATGGCCGGCTTGTCGGGGGTGGCCGCTGCCGCCCGCCGCAGGTCGTCCAGGACGGTCTCGCTGCGCCACCGGCCGCTGGCTCGGTAGGCCT
>DASUAC010000163.1:0-6633 GCA_035763985.1 Jatrophihabitans sp.
TGGTAGCGGCGAAGGCGCGTGGTCGCGACCGGATGCAGGCGTTCGACAAGCTCACCACGATGGTGGACGGGCATCGGCGGATAGTGCCCGACCCGCCGCTGGTGGTGCCGATCTCGGACCTGCTGCCGGAGGTCGCCCGCGGCGAGCTGGAGTCGGCGGTGCGCGTACTGCTGACCCGGTACGGGCACACGCTGGCCAGCGATCGGCAGATGCTGCTGCACAGCTACGAATTCATCGACATGGCACGCAAGGTGGTCGGGGTCGGCAGCGTCGGCACCCGATGCTGGATCGTGCTGCTGCGCGGCCGGGACGACAACGATCCGCTGTTCCTGCAGATCAAGGAGGCCCAACGATCGGTCGTTGCCGAGTACGGGTCGGCCGATCCGGCCGAGCCGGGCTACGCCAGCGAGGGCGAGCGGGTGGTCGCCGGCCAGCGGCTGATGCAGGCGGCGAGCGACATATTCCTCGGCTGGGAGACGATCGAGGGCATCGACGGTCAGGTCCGGGACTTCTACGTACGGCAGCTACGCGACTGGAAGGGCTCGTTCGCGGTGGAGTCGGCCGTACCGAGCGGCCTGTGCCTGTACGGCGAGATCTGTGGCTGGACGCTGGCCCGGGCGCACGCGCGGTCGGCGGACCGGATCGCGATCGCAGCCTACCTGGCCGACGAGGCCGGCGACTTCGCCAGAGCGATCGCGCGGTTCGCCGAGGCCTACGCCGATCAGAACGAACGCGATCATGCCGCACTGGCCGAGGCAATCCGGACCGGTCGGCTGTCGGCGGCCGCGGTGCCGTGACGCCACGATGCCGTGACGCGGCGCCGCGGTGCCGTGATGCGATGCCGTGACGCGGTGCCCCGCCCAGGCCGTCGGTGCTCAGCCGCGCGGGTGCGCCGGCGACAGCGGCTCGTGGCTCCAGTCGTAGATCACGTAAGTGCGCAGCACGACATCCTGCACGGACCGGTTCATCGGGCTCATCGCGACGTAGAGGATCCCGATCGGGAAGACCGTGCAGAACACCGCCCGAGCGGCGGCGACCATGAACCCCATCCGGGCGCCCCGGCGGTCGACCACCCGGATGCCGAGCAGGAAGTCGCCGTAGGTGCGGCCGGTACTGACCCAGCCCGCCGTCAGGTAGATGACCATGACCACGCCGCCGATCAGCAGTACCGGAATGCTGGACAGCGACGGGAACCGGAACTTCGACGGGCTCCACAGGAACAACAGCCCGCAGACGCCGAGATACATCGCCGTCAGGGCGACCACGATCACCACGAAGTCGATGGTGTTGGCGGTGAGCCGGCTGACCAGGCCGGCCCGGCGGCCCTGATACCGGCGCGCCTCCCGCGGGATGACCGCGCCGGCCGCGACGCCGGCGTCGTAGCCCGGCTCACGGATCGGGGTGGCCATCAGGGTGCCCGCCGGCCGTCGGCCACGCCATCCGCCGGGTAGGCCTGCGCAAGGCCGCCGTCCGGGTCCGGCCGGTGGCCGTCCAGCTGCTCACCAGCCAGTTGCCCACCGTCCGGGTGGCCGGCATCCGGCTGCCCACCGTCCGGGTGGCGGCGATGCAGCCTGAACCGCTCGGCGATCCGGCTGACCTGGGCGTCGGCGTTGATCGTCTGCATCCGCACCCCCCGAACCGCGTCGGAGGCGATCGAGCCCGAGGACGCCCGGATGATCTCCGGCAGATCGATGGCCTCGATGACGTAACGGGCCAGCCCCACCAGGTCGATCCGCGCCACCACGGTGTCCAGGTCCAGCCGGGCCGCCACCGCGTCGACGTCGATCCGCTTGGCCAGCAGGTTCAGGTCCACCCGGTCGATCACCGCGTCGACATCGATCCGTCGTGCGACCGCATCCAGATCCGCCCGGTCGATCACCGCGTCGACGTCGATCCGTCGTGCCACCGCATCCAGATCCACCCGATCGAGGAAGCGGTCGATCGGTACCCGGTCGACGATGGCGTAGAGATCGACCCGCGCCACCACCGCATCGACGTCCACCGCCGCGACGATCCGGTCCAGGTCGACCCGCTGCAACACCAGTGCCGTCAGGTCGAGCTCGTCCAGCACCGCCTCGATCGTTGCCAGCATCGCGCGCAGCGCGACGCGCACCGCCTGTGCCGAGAGTTGCGAGAGCGCTGCTCGCTGCCGGTGCAGCAGGCGGTCGAGCAACTCGCCCGGCTGGTAGGGCTCGGCCACCAGCGGCGGCCGGAGCGCCAACTGCACGCCGGAGCGAGCCATCGCCAACGCGATGTGTCTGGCCGAGCGCGCCGCCTCCACGAGGAACCTCCACATCTGCCAGCACTCGCCCATCATCATCGGTGCCGGCCCCTCTCCGAACTTCATCCGTTCCGGATGAGGTCGGTGTTGCCGCCGAGAGTTGGAATGTTCACAGATGCCCGGGTGAGTGCCTGGACGATGAAGAGGGGACGCATTATGAGCACACTCGTCGCCATTGGCTATCCAGACGAGACCACCGCGACCGCGGCCGGGGATGAGGCGCAGCGGTTGGCCAAGGACCTGATCATCCAGCCGGATGCCATTGCCGTGGTGCGGCGCGACACCGAGGGCAAGTTCCACGTGACGACCACCCACCACATGGTCGGGTCCGGCGCGGTGATGGGGATGTTCTGGGGCTTCTTGTTCGGTCTGCTGTTCTTCATACCGGTACTGGGTATGGCGGTCGGCGCCGGGCTCGGTGGCCTGATGGGCAAGATCGCCAAGACCGGCGTCGACAAGCAGTTCCAGGATCAGGTACGTGACCTGATGCAGCCCGGCACCTCGGCGCTGTTCCTGGTGCTGGAACAGGTCACCACCGACCGGGCCGTCGGCGCGTTGAGCAAGTTCGGTGGAACCGTGCTGAAGTCCTCGCTGTCCACCGAGGCAGAGTCGGAGCTCCAGGAGGCACTGCACGGAACCCCGAACGTGCCATCGGCGGACGGGGCTTCGGCGGAGCCGACGGTATCGGCGTAGTCCGCGGAGGGTCCGGGCCACTACCGGTGGCCCGGACCACGACCGAGGGCGGCGTCTTCGGTCATCGACGATCTACGAACCTCGGGTGACTCGTCAGGCCCGGGGAAGGCACATTGCGGCAGTGTGAACAGCGCCGCTACACATCGAAAAGGCAGGCGCGTCATGATTCTCGCAAGTTCCGGATACCCGTTCCTCAGCGTGATGTGGTCCATCTTCATCTTCATGGCCTGGGTGCTGTTCATCTGGCTGATGATCACCGTGTACGCGGATCTCTTCCGCCGCAACGACATCGGGGGCTGGGTGAAGGCCGGCTGGGTCATCTTCACGATCTTCCTGCCGTTCCTGGGCGTGTTCGTGTACCTGATCAGCCAGGGCCGTGCGATGACGGCCAGGGCGCAGCGCAACGGTTACGGCGCATTGGCGTACGGCGACGGCTACTCGGACGGCTACACGCCGGCGAAGAACGGAGCAGCCAACCCCGCCGACGAGATCGAGCGCGCCAAGGATCTGCTCGACTCCGGCGCGATCTCGCAGGAGGAATTCACCACCCTCAAGCAGCGGGCCCTGGCGGGCTGAGCATCACCGATCGACCCGCCACCGTCAGCGAGCGCAGGATCCAGCGACGGGACGGACGGATGGCGGCACGGCGAACAGCCAGCGGCTCCAGTCGCCGTGTCGTCCTGGGGACGGTGCTGCGGGCGGTCGCCGCTACCACCGCCTTGGTGCTGGCCTACTACAACCTGCCGCTGCAAGGCAGGTTCCACGGGTCGAACCTGGCGGTGCTGCTGGTCGGCATAGTCGCCTTCGGGGCGGTCTGCTGGTTGGGGGTCCGCCGCATCATCGCCTCGGCGACACCGCGGGCCGTGGCCGTGCAGGTGCTGGCGATCGCATTTCCGCTGTTCATCATCAGCTTCGCCTCGGTCTACCTGCGGCTCAGCGAGCAGAACCCGGCCTCGTTCTCCGCGCAGCTGACCCGGACCGATGCCCTCTATTTCACGGTGACCGTGTTCAGCACGGTGGGGTTCGGCGACCTGGTGCCGGCAACCGAGGTCGCGCGCGTGCTGGTGATGTTCCAGATGCTCGGCGATCTCGCCATCATCGGCGCCGGCGTGCACGTGCTGACCGGTGCGGTGCGGCTCAGCTTCGAACGCAGGGGCGCCGCAGCACCGGCCGGCAATGCCGTGACGACAGCCAATGCCGGGACAGGCAATGCCGACACAGCAGCCAATGCCGGGGAAGCCGGCAGCGCGGTGTCCCGGGCCGGCACCGGGCAACTCGGCGATACCAGACCCGCCGGCCGGCCGGCCCGCTCGGACCGGTGACCGCACCGCGCCGGATCCAGCCGACATAACCGTCCGATCATTCCCGACTCAGGCCCAGTCATCCGCCGAGGGTGAGGTGGCTCGGCCACATCGGCGCCAGAGTGGACGGTGACCCGAGTTGTGGGCCCGCGAAGCGAAACACCGGGCCCTCTAAGGAGATGCGTTGCTATGACCGACACCACCAAGCGAGTACCCACCACCGACGGAGCCGCCGCCAGCAGCGCCGTCGGTACCGGCACCAGCTACGTGCCCCAGCCGCCGCAGACCTCGGCGGCCTGGACCGGCTGGGTGATGTTCGCGGCGATCATGATGGCGGTCGTCGGAGCCTTCTCGATCATCGAGGGGATAACGGCCATCTTCCGCGACAGCTTCTACGTGGTGAACCACGACGGCCTGCTCGTCCGGCTGGACTACAGCCAGTGGGGCTGGGTGCACCTGATCCTCGGTGTGCTGCTGCTCGCCGCCGGCATCGCGCTGCCCCGCGGGCCGATGTGGGCGCGGATCGTCGCCGTCGCGCTGGCCGCCTTCAGCGCGATCATCAACCTCGCGTTCATCACCGCCTACCCGGTGTGGTCCATCATCGTCATCGCGGTCGACATCATCGTGATCTTCGCCGTCACCGTGCACGGGCGCGAAGTCCTGACATGAGCGCGCCGTCCGCATCGGCAGGCGGGTATCCCGGCATCGCCGACCATGGTCTGATCGGAGATCTGCAGACCGCCGCCCTGGTGGCCACGGACGGTTCCGTGGACTGGTTCTGCGCTCCGCGGTTCGACTCCCCCAGCATCTTCGGCGCATTGCTCGACGCCGACCAGGGCGGCCGATTCCGGATCCGGCCGACCGGTGTCGAATACACCGCGAAGCAGATGTACCTGCCCGACACCGCGATCCTGCTCACTCGGTTCATCTCCGAGGCCGGGGTGGGTGAGATCGCCGACTTCATGCCGATCGCCGGTACCGCGCGCACCGACCGGCACCGGCTGGTACGCCAGCTGCGGTGCGTGCGGGGCCGGATGTCGTTCGAGATCGAGCTGGCGCCGCGCTTCGACTACGGCCGGGCGCCGCACCAGCTCGTACTGACCGAGAACGGCGCGGTGTTCACCGCCGACGGCATGTCGGTCACCGCGCACGTGGTGCGCGGGCCGGACGAGCCGATGCTGGCCGAGATTCGGCAGGACGGCGGCGACCTGACGGCCTCGATCACGCTGCAGGCCGGCCAGGTCCGCGGCCTGGTCCTGGAGACCGGGAGCACCGAGCAACCGCGCCGCATTCCGCCGGCCGAGATCGAAGCCTGCTTCTTCGACACCACCGCGTTCTGGAAGTCCTGGGTGGCACAGTCCAGCTACGCGGGCCGATGGCGGGAGATGCTGCTGCGTTCGGCGATCACCCTGAAGCTGATGACCTACGCACCGACCGGCGGCCTGGTCGCCGCGCCGACCCTCGGCCTGCCCGAGCAGGTCGGCGGTGAGCGCAACTGGGACTACCGCTACACCTGGATCCGGGATGCCTCCTTCTCGGTCTATGCCCTGCTCGGCATGGGATTCCGTGAGGAGGCGGCCGCATTCAGCCGCTGGCTCGGCGATCGGGTACGGGAGCGGACCGGGCAGGGCAGCGGCCCGCTGCAGATCATGTACCGGGTGGACGGGTCGAGCGACATGAAGGAAGAGGTGCTCGACCACTGGACGGGTTACCGCGGTTCCTTCCCGGCGCGGATCGGCAACGATGCCGCCAGCCAGCTACAGCTGGACATCTACGGTGAGGCGATGGACAGCCTGCACCGGGCGGACGAGGACGGGCTGCAGGCCGGCCACACCGGGTGGCTGGCGGTCTGCGACATGATGAACTGGCTGTGCGACCACTGGGATCAGCCCGAGGAGGGCATCTGGGAGACCCGCGGCGGCCGCAAGGACTTCACCTACGGCCGGCTGATGTGCTGGGTCGCCCTGGACCGGTCGATCCGGCTGGCCACCCGGCACGGCCGGCCCGCGCCGATCGAGCGATGGGCCGCCGAACGCGACAGCATCTACACCCAGATCATGAACCGCGGCTGGAACGCCGACCGCCAGGCGTT
The DNA here is from genome assembly GCA_035763985.1 of Jatrophihabitans sp. Classification (GTDB taxonomy): domain Bacteria; phylum Actinomycetota; class Actinomycetes; order Mycobacteriales; family Jatrophihabitantaceae; genus Jatrophihabitans_A. Next base: position 6,368 of record DASUAC010000163.1, read on the forward strand.
CGTGCAGCAGTACGACGACCGGGTGCTGGACTCGTCCCTGCTGTGGATGTCCCGGGTCGGATTCGTCGCCCCGCACGACCCGATGTGGCTGTCCACGCTGAACGCGATGCGCTCGGAGCTGGTCACCGACAACCTGGTCTACCGCTACGACCCGGCCGCCTCGCCGGACGGGCTGCGCGGCAGCGAGGGCACCTTCTCGCTGTGCACGTTCATGTACGTGGATGCGCTGGTCCGGTCCGGCCAGACCGAGGAAGCCCGCTTCATCT
>DASUAC010000164.1:0-4960 GCA_035763985.1 Jatrophihabitans sp.
CCGGGCACCGGGTCGTGCTGCCGGTGCGCGCCGCCGGGATCAACTATGCCGACACCCACGCGGTGGAGAACTCCTACCTGTCCTCGCAGCAGCTGCCGCTGATCCCCGGCGGCGAGGTGCTGGTGGAGCTGCCGGACGGCAGCCGGGCGCTCGGCCTGACCGGGTCCGGTGGCTACGCCCAGCGGGTCGCGGTGGATCCGTCCAGGCTGATCGGAGTGCCGGACGGGATCTCGGACGGCCAGGCGCTGAGCTGCCTGGTGCAGGGCGCCACCGCGTGGCTGCTGCTGCGAACCAGCGTGCACCTGGCGCCCGGTGAGACGGTGGTGGTGCACGCGGCAGCCGGCGGGGTCGGCACGATCGCGGTGCAGCTGGCCAGGCTGGCCGGCGCCGGCCGGGTGATCGCCACCGCCTCGTCGCCGGAGAAGCGGCAGCTGGCGTTGCAGCTGGGCGCCGACGTCGCGCTGGACTCCACCGCCGAGGACCTGACCGAGGCGCTGCGGCAGGCCAACGACGGGCACGGCGTGGACGTGGTGCTGGAGATGACCGGCGGCCGGGTGTTCGACCAGAGCCTGGCGGCGCTGGCCCGGTTCGGCCGGCTGGCCTGCTACGGCATGGCCAGCCGGACCCCGCCGACGCCGATCGATCCGGCGCAGCTGATGGCCCGCAACACGGCGGTGATCGGCTTCTGGCTGGCCCGGGTGGATCCGGCCGTGCTGGCCGAGGCGATCACCGACCTGTTCGGCCTGATCGGTGCGGGCAAGCTGAGCCCGGTGATCGGCGGCAGCTACTCCCTCGACGAGGTCGCCGAGGCGCACCGGGCGCTGCGGTCCCGGCACAGCGTCGGCAAGCTGCTGTTGCTGCCGAACGAATAGCCGCGCGGCCCAACGGCAACCGGCTCAGGCCAGCCGGCCGGACCAGAGCAGCGAGGCGGCGCCGGCGGCCAGCGCCAGCAGCAGCCCGATGAACATGAACCGCCAGCTGATGTCGTGCTGGGCCTTGGTGTAGCCGATCTGCGAGCCGATGTCCTTGTAGACGCTGCGCAACTCGTCCTGCGAGGTGGCGGTGTGGAACGAGCCGCCGGTGGCCTCGGCCAGCCCGCGCAGGGTGACCTTGTCCGAGGGCACCTGCTGCACCGTGCCGTCCACGTTCACCGTGCCGGAGTCGGTGCCGAAGGCGATGGTGGACACCGGGGTGTTCGCCTTCTTGGCCGCGTCCGCCGCGTCGGCCACCTTCCGGCCGACCGTGTTGAACCCGTCGGAGAGCAGCACGATCCGGGCCGGGGCCGGCTTCTCGCCGGGCGTGGCGGAGGCCTGGCTGAAGGTGTTCAGCGCGTCCAGGCAGGCGAACACCCCTTCGCCGATCGCGGTGTACTGCTCCAGTTGCAGGGCGGCGATCGCGCGTTTGACCGCGTCCCGGTCCAGCGTCGGCGGCACCAGCACGTTGCCGGCCCGGCCGAACTTCACCAGCCCCAGGTTGATCCGCTTGGGCAGCAGGTCGGCGAACTCCTCGGCCGCCTGCTGGGCCGCCTGCAGCCGGCTGGGCAGTACGTCGGTGGCCTCCATCGACAGCGAGACGTCGATGGCCAGCATCACGGTGGCCCGTTCCTGCGGCACCCGGACGGTGGCGGTCGGGCCGGCCACGCCCAGGCTGAGCACGGTGAGCGCCAGCAGCAGCGCGGCGAACGTGACGTGCCGCCGCCAGCCCGGCCGGCGCGGCACCACGCTGGCCAGCAGCGCGGTGTTGGAGAACCGGGCGACGAACCGGCGCCGCCGCAGCGCCACCAGCAGGTAGGCCAGCGCGATCGCCAGCACCGCGACCAGCAGGAACAGCCAGGACGGGGATCGAAAATGCATCAGTGGACTCCGATCATCCCCGCCCGGGACGGTGGCCTGGCCGAGATCCCGCGCCGCCGGGTGACCACGAACCGCACCAGGTCGGCCAGCCAGTCCGAGTCGGTACGCAGCTGTACGTGGTCGGCGCCGGCCCGGCGCAGCATGGAGGCGATGTCGACGCGCTGCTGCCGGGCCACCTGGGCATAGCGGGCGCGCAGCTGGGCGTCCGAGGTCTGCACCTCCAGCTGCTGGCCGGTCTCCGGGTCCACGAAGGTGACCAGCCCGGCCGCCGGCAGGTCCAGCTCCCGGGGATCCAGGATCTCGATGCCGAGCAGCTCGTGCCGCTCCCCCAGGCCACGCAATGGCCGTTCCCAGTCCGCCTCGCCGAGGAAGTCGGAGATCACCACCACCATGCCGCGCCGGCGCGGCGGCCGGCGCACCAGTTCCAGCACCCGGGCCAGGTCGTTGCCCTTGCCGCTGCCGGCCCGGGCGGTGCCGGCGATCCGGCGCATCAGGTAACGGGCGTGGTTGGCGCCGCCGACCGCCGGCACCCGGAAGGTCTGCTCACCGTTGGTGACGATGGCGCCGATCCGGTTGCCGGCCTTGGCGGTCAGGTGGCTCACCGCGGTGGCCGCGGCGAACACCAGGTTGCGCTTCTCGGTGTTCACGGTGCCGAAGTCGAGGCTGGGTGACAGGTCGATCACCAGCCAGGTCTCCAGCTCCCGGTCGGCGACGGTCTGCCGGACGTGCGGCACCGTCGTCCGGGCGGTCACCGGCCAGTCCATCCGGCGCACGTCGTCACCCGGGTAGTACTGCCGGGACTCCCCCGGCTCGCTGCCCGGCCCGGGCACCAGGCCGAGGTAGTTGCCCAGCAGCAGGCCGTCCAGCTTGTTCCGGACGGTGTACTCCAGCCGGCGCAGCACCGCCTCCACCTCGGTGGAGGTGGCGGTGCCGCCGAGCGACTGCGAGTCAGGGCCGCCGAGCGACTGCGCGTCAGGGCCTCGGTGCAACTGGGGATCGGTCACGCGGGCGGACCCCACCGCTGCTGGCCGCCGGGCTGCTGCGGCAGGCCGGCGGGCGCCTGTGCCGGTGCCGAATGCATTCCGGCCGGATAACCGTTCGCCGGGCCGCCCGGCGGGGTCACCGCGTGCGGTGGCGGGGTGGCACCCGGGGCCAGGTAACCGCCCCGTTGCCGTGGCGCCACCTGCGGCAACGCGATGGTCTGCAGCACCCGGTTCACCGCGTGGCCGGCGGTGATGCCGTCCGCGATCGCGTCGTAGGACAGCACCATCCGGTGCGGCAGCACGTCGATGGCCACGTCCAGGATGTCCTGCGGCAGCACGTAATCCCGCCCGCGCAGCAGCGCCAGCGCCCGGCCGGCGGCGATCAGCCCCAGGCTGGCCCGCGGGCTGGCGCCGTAGGACACCCAGGACGCCACGTCGGCCATGCCGAACTCGGCCGGCTCCCGGGTGGCGATCACCAGCCGGACCACGTAGTCCACCACCGCGTGGTGGACGAACACCCGGCCGGCCCGCTGCTGCAGCGCAAGCAGTTCCTCGGTGCTCACCACCGGCCCGGCGACCGGCGGCTCGACGCCCATCCGGTAGATGATCTCGCGCTCCTCGGCCGCGGTCGGGTAGCCGACGTTGATCTTCATCAGGAACCGGTCACGCTGCGCCTCCGGCAGCGGGTAGACGCCCTCGCTCTCGATCGGGTTCTGGGTGGCCAGCACCAGGAACGGCGCCGGCAGCGGGTACCGGATGCCGCCGAGCGAAACCTGGCGTTCGGCCATCACCTCCAGCAGCGCCGACTGCACCTTGGCCGGGGCCCGGTTGATCTCGTCGGCCAGCACGAAGTTGGCGAACACCGGCCCGAGCTCGGTGTCGAACTGCTCGGAGCCGGGCCGGTAGATCCGGGTGCCGACGATGTCGGAGGGGACCAGGTCCGGGGTGAACTGCAGCCGGGCGAAACTACCGCTGACGGTCCGGGCCAACGTCTCCACGGCCAGCGTCTTGGCCACTCCGGGTACGCCCTCGAGCAGGCAGTGCCCGCGCGCCAGCAGGCTGACCAGCATCCGCTCGACCATCCGCTCCTGGCCGACGATGACCCGCTTCACCTCGAACAGCACCCGCTCCAGTGCGGTGGCGTCCGCGGCCGGGGTGGGGATCGGACCACGCTCGGTCATGGTTCTCCTCGTTCGATCGGGTCGGTTCGATCGGATCGGTTCGATCGGGTCGCGAGCCTCACCGCGCGCCGCCACAGCATTTCTGAGGGTCACGGTACCTGTTACGGCTTGGCCGAAAGGCGCAGCAGCTTATGAGGACGCTCAGCCGCCGATCGCCGACATCGGCCGGTCCGGCTGCCGGAAGTCGCGCCGGCTGATGCCGTGGCCGGCCGGCTTGGCGGCCACCGCGGTGCGGATCAGCCCGGCCAGCTCGGCGTCGTCGGCGCCGTCCCGCAGCGGCCCGCGCAGGTCGGTCTCGGCGTGCGCGAACAGGCAGGTGCGCAGCTGGCCGTCGGCGGTCAGCCGGAGCCGGTCGCAGTCCCGGCAGAACGGCCGGGTGACCGAGGCGATGATGCCCACCCGATGGCTGCCGGGTGGCCAGTGCGGCTGGTCCGGTCCGGCCAGCACCTCGAACTCCTCGGCCGGCGCGTGCCCGTGATGGCCGAGCGGGCGCAGCTCGAAGCGCTCCTCCAGCACCGCCAGGACGTCGGCCGCGGTGATCATCTCCGCCCGGCTCCAGGTGTGGTCGGCGTCCAGCGGCATGTGCTCGATGAACCGCAGCTGGTAGCCGGACCGCAGCGCCCAGGCCAGCATGGCCGGCGCCTCGGTGAGGTTGCTCGGCATCAGCACCGCGTTCACCTTCACCGGGGCCAGCCCGGCGGCATGGGCGGCGGCCAGCCCGGCCAGCACCTCGGGCAGCCGGTCCCGGCGGGTCAGCGTCCGGAAGGTGTCCCGGTCCAGGGTGTCCAGCGAGACGTTCACCCGGTTCAGGCCGCTGGCGGCCAGCGGCCCGGCCAGTTCGGCCAGCGCGATCGCGTTGGTGGTCAGCGACAGTTCCGGCCGGGGCCGCAGCTGCGCCAGCCGGCCGATCAGCTCGGCCACCCCGGGGCGGATCAGTGGCTCG
>DASUAC010000165.1:0-8588 GCA_035763985.1 Jatrophihabitans sp.
ATGTCGCGCAGGATCAGCTCCAGCTCGTCCAGCACCTCGCGCATCTCCAGCGACTGGCCGGTGTCCTGGATATCCTGGGTGGTGGCGCCGTAGTGCAGGTACTCCCCGGCATCGCCCTCGACGACGGTCTGGAAGACCCGCAGCAGGCCGACCAGGGAATGGCCGGTGCGCTGGATCTCCTGCTGCACCAGGCCGAGATCCAGCAACTCCACGTGTGCCGCCCGGCCGATCGCGGCAGCTGCCGCGGCCGGGATGATGCCGAGGTCGGCCTCGGCGTGTGCCAGCGCCGCCTCGACGTCCAGCCAGCGCTGGAAACGGCAGTGGTCGCAGAAGATCCGGCGAGTGGCCGTGGTGCTGTAGCGGCGGCCGTAGAACTGCGAGTCGACGATGTGGCTGCGCTCGTGCAGGCAGGTGGTCATCGGCTGCGCCGGGACGGACTGCTGCACCGCTTCGGGCAGAGGGGTTCGGGTTGGGGTCACCGGGCGATCGCTTTCTGGCTCGAGCTGCGGCGGGCCCGGGCAGCGCGGTCGCCACGTGGCCGGATACCGGAGGGAAGGTAGGGACTGGCGCCGTACGGGGGTCGATCGGGGTACACGGCGGCGGCGGCCGCCATGTCGTTGGCTATCGCGCTGGGTGGCAGGCCACGGGTCCGGGCCGCCGACAGCACGTCGGTGACCAGTTCGTCCACCAGGCCTTCCAGCAGGTGCAGTACGTCGTCCGGGGACGGGGTGCTGGCCGGGCCGAACAGCGCCTCCATCGAGGCCGATCCGCCGCAGCCGCCGATCAGGTCGGGGATCACCAGCACCCCGCGGTCGGCGAGGATCCGGGCCGCGTCCGGCCGCAGGCCGCAGTTCGCGCCGACCACCACGACCGGGCACGGCAGCACCTCGGCCTCGGCGGTGGAGATGCCGTCCTCGGCCGCGGCCAGCACCAGTACGTCCACCGGCAGTTGGCACAGCGCGCTCGGCGGCAGCCGCAGCGGCTGGCCGAGGATGTCCACCACCGGCGAGTTGGGGTCGGCGGGCAGCATCCGGCCGATGTCCAGCCCGTGCGGGTCGAGCACGCAGCCGTGCTCGTCGCCGATCACGGTGATCTTCGCCCCCCACTGGACCAGCGAGCAGGCGGCGGCGCGGCCCAGGTTGCCGAAACCCTGCAGCCCGACCTGCAGGCCCTTGATCCGGTGGCCGGCGTGCCGGGCGGCGGTGACCGCGGCCGCCGCCAGGGCGTGACCGGCCCGGCGCTGGCTGATCGTGTAACCGCCGACCCGGGCGTCGAGCAGCTTGAGCCTGCGGTCGAAGTCGTCCTCGGCCAGGCCCTGCGCCGAGCGCACCGCGGTCTTGACCGAGGGCAGGCCGATCCCCCTGGCCAGCCGTTCGAGCTCGTCGAACCGGGTGCCCATGTCGCAGCCCATGCTGAACCGGGTGGTCAACTGCGGACGGAGGAACTCCAGGAATCGCGCGAGCACCTGCGGGGTGCCGGGTGCCCGCGGGTCGGCGTCGAGGCCGCACTTGGCGCCGTCCACGTTCAGGCCGAGCACCCGCTGCTTCAAGGTCATCCGCTCGGCCAGTTCGGCCAGTGCCTGCGCGGTCAGGCCGGGCTGTACCCGGCAGCCGCCGGCCGCGAGCCGGCAGTCCAGTCGGTCATAGACCAGGAATCCCGTCGCCCCCGTTGCCGAGTCGAGGTATTCAAGCACGTGGGACAAGACGGTTCTCCTCGGGGCAAAAGAGATGCTCAGGATTACTGACTGTCATATGACGTACTATCTAAAATGATGACGGTCAGTGTCCGACACAGTCAGGAACTCGTCAAGAGTGGGATGGGGACGTAAGCTGACCTAGCTGGAAGCCCGTAGCGCTAGGACGTAGTGACCGAGCCCGCGTCATTGCGTCTAGGTACCTGAGACCGACCGGGGGTCCCTTTTGTGAGCATGGTAACCGAGACGTCCGACTATTCGGACGGTTCTGCGCTGCCACTCGACCTGTCGCCCGCCACCTCGATGTGGCACGCCTTCCTGTTACGCAAGGCGGCCCAGCGGGTCACCGGCATGGCCGAGGAGGTGCTGCAGCCGCACGGGCTGACCATGCGGCACTTCGGCGTGTTGAGCGCGATCGAGGCCGAGCCCGGCCAGAACCAGCGCGGGGTGGGCGAACGGCTGCGGATCGACCGCACCACCGTGGTGGCGCTGACCGACGACCTCGAGGGCGCCGGGCTGCTGGAGCGCCGCCGGGGGAGTGACCGCCGGATGTTCGCGCTCTACCTCACGCCGGCCGGCGCGGCCCGGCTGGGCGAGCTGAAGGACCTGACCGCCACCGTGCACGAGCGGTTCCTGGCGAATCTGTCCGACGAGGAGCGTGAGACGTTGCGCCAGTTGCTGATCAAGGTGCTCGCGCACTGAGCAGCTGGCACCGCTGAGTCGCGCGGGGGGCCTTGCGTTCTCCCCGCCGGTGGGGCATCGTTCAGTAGTCCGGTCAACTGACTATCTAGCGAGCTGACATGCCTCAGCACTCCCTGCCGGCGCACGACGAGTTCAGCGCCGTGTTCGAGGCCCCGGTCGATCAGATCCCGGATGCCGACGAGTTGGTCCGCGCCACCATGGCCTGGCACTTCTCGCCGGCCACCGGCACGCCGTACTGGTTGTCCCGGCTGGCCGAGCTGCCCTTCGACCCGATCGCGGACGTGCGCGGGGTGGACGACCTCGCGCTCTTCGACGCGATCCCGGTGGACTGGTCGGTGATCCCGGCGACCGGGCTGATCCCGCGCGGCAGCCCGGCCGGGCTGCGCTTCAACGTGCTGGAATCCGGCGGCACCACCGGGGCTCCGAAGCGGATCGTGGACGCCACCTCGCGCCGGCGCAACGTCGCCTGGCAGAGCATCCAGCTCGACCAGGAGGGCTTCCCCCGGGACGGCGGCGGCTGGTTGCACGTCGGGCCGACCGGGCCGCACATCATGGCCAAGAACATCGGCAACCTGGCCGAGCTGCGCGGCATGCTGTGCTACTTCGTCGACCTGGATCCGCGCTGGGCCAAACGCTGCCGGGCCGAGGGCCGGCCACAGGACTTCGACCGCTACGTCGACCACATCCTGGACCAGGTGCGCGATGTGCTGGCCAGCCAGGACATCCGGGCGATCTCGTCCACCCCGCCGATCCTGGAACGGATGGCCGCCCGGCCGGACGTCTACGCCCGGCTGCGGGACAAGGTGCGCGGCATCATCTGGGGCGGCACCAGCACCAGCCCGGAGACGCTGCGGCTGCTCGAGGACGAGGTGTTCCCGGACGCGCTGGTGCGCGGTGCCTACGGCAACACCATGATGGGCGTCGCGCCGCAACGGCCGCGCCGCGACGGTGACCCGGTGAGCTGCATCTTCCGGCCGTTCTACCCGTACAGCCTGGTGGAATTGGTCGACCCGGCGGATCCGGCCGGCCTGGCGGATCCGGGGGATCCGGCCAAGCCGGTCGCCGAGGGTGTCGAGGGCCGGGTCCGGGTGGCCACGCTGACCCGGGACCTGTTCCTGCCGCCGACCCTGGAACGGGATCTGGCCACCCGGCGCACCCCGCCCGGCCAGCCGACCGGCATCGAACTGTCCGGCGTGCGGCCGGCCAAGAACACCGGCCAGCCGATCGTCGAAGGGGTGTACTGATGCCCCACCAGGTCCACATCCTGCGCTGCGGCCGGCCGACCACCTCGGCGGAGCTGGCCGAGCTGCGCGGGGTGGACGGCAGCCTGCTCGCCGAGGTGCACCAGGCGCCGCCGCTGCTGGCCGGGCTCACCGTGGCCGAGATGCGCCGGTCCGCGGGTGGACCGGCGCCGGCCGAGGACGTGCTGCGCAGCGCCGGCAAGCTGTTCGGCGAGGCCAGCCTGGACGGGCTGGCGCCGGAACAGTACTGCCAGCTGCAGGCGCGCAGCGCCGGCGTCCCGATCACGGTGGCCCGCCGGGCGCTGGTCGAGATGGAGAACACCTTTGCCCTGATGGCCGATCGGGTGCTCGCCGAGCGTCCGGCCGGCGTCCGGGCCGAGGTCGCGGCCGGCGAGATCGCACCGGTCTGGGCCCGCCGCGGCGACGTGCTGGCGGTGGTCGCGCCGAGCAACAACCCGGGCACCCACACCCAGTGGATCCTCGCGGTGGCGCTCGGCTATCAGGTGGTGGTGCGGCCCGGCGCCCGGGACCCGTTCACACCGGCGCGGATGATGGCGGCACTGCTCGCCGCCGGGTTGCCGGCCGAGTCGGTGTCGCTGCTGCCGGGCGGGCACGGCACCGGCGACGCGCTGGTCGCTGCGGCCGACCTCAGCCTGGTCTTCGGCGGTGACTCGGCGATGCAGCGGTACGGCCACCACCGCGCGGTGATCCGGCGCGGGCCGGGCCGGTCCAAGCTGCTGCACTCCGGTCCGATCACCGAGACGGTGATCGGGACGATCTGCGACTCGGTCGGCTACGACGCCGGCATGCGGTGCACCAACGCCAGCGCGGTGTTCACCGACGCCGACCCGGCCGAGCTGGCCGCCGCGGTGGCCGACCGGCTGGCCGCGCTGACCCCGGCGCCGCCGCAGTCCGAGCAGGCCCAGCTGCCGGTGCTGTCGCTGCCGGCCGCCCGGTCGATGCGGGCGCAGTTGGCCGGCCGGCTGGCCGGTGCGGTGGACGTCGCGGCGGCGCGCTACCCGGACGGCGGGCTGGCCGAGCTGGGCGACGGTTCGGCGGCGCTGCGGCCGGCGGTGTTGCTCTGCGACCGGCCGGACCACCCCGGCGCCGGCATCGAATTGCCTTTCCCGTGCGTGTGGATCCTGCCGTGGCGACGCGAACTCGGGCTCGCGCCGCTGCGGCACACGCTGTCGCTGACCGTGCTCAGCGACGACCGGTCACTCGCCGAGCAGGCGTTGCGCGAGCCGTCCATCCGCAAGGTGCTGTTCGGCCCGCTGCCCACCTACTCGGCCGGCCCGGTCAGCCCGCACGACGGCTTCCTCGGACACGAGCTGATGGAGGCACGGGCGTACGGGGTGGCCGGCTGACCCGGCCGGCTGCCGTGTCACAACATCCCTGCCACAAACGTCCATGCCATGAGGAAGGGAGTGTGCGATGACGCGTACGGCCGTGGTCACCGGAGGCGGCACCGGCATCGGCAAGGCCATCGCGGCGGCGCTGGTGGCCGACGGGGCGCGGGTCTACATCACCGGCCGCCGGGCCGAGGTGCTCGAGGCGACCGCGGCGGAGCTGGGCGACCCGGTGACCCCGGTGGTCTGCGACGCCACCGATCCCGAGCAGCTGCGCCGGCTGCCCGGCCGGATCGGCGGCCCGGTGCACGTGCTGGTCAACAACGTGGGCAGCGCCCATAGCTTCACCGGCCCGGAATCGGACGACCTGGAGGCGATCGCCGAGCACTGGCGGACGGATCTGGAGACCAACCTGCTCGGCGCGGTGCTCACCACCGCGGCGTTGGAGGGCCGGTTGGCCGCGGGCAGCGCGGTGATCCACATCGGCTCGTTCGCCACCGACCGGGCGCAGGGTTCCTACGGCGCGGCGAAGGCGGCGCTGGCCGCCTGGAACCTGCACCTGGCCAAGCGGCTCGGCCCGCGCGACATCACCTCGAACGTGGTCTCACCCGGCTACATCGCCCGGACCGAGTTCTTCGGTGCCGGCGTGCCGGCCGCCTTCGGCCAGGCCCGGGTGGCCGAGACCTTCCTCGGCCGGGCCGGCGATCCGGCGGACGTGGCGGGGCTGGTCCGGTTCCTGGCCACGCCGGACGCCCGGTTCATCACCGGGCAGGTGCTGCACGTCAACGGCGGAGCGCTGACCACCCGCTAGTCGCGGACTAATCGGGTTGGTTTGACTTCTCTGCTCGGCTCCGCGCTCGCTCCGCGCCTCGCCCGCTGTCGCTCGCTGCGATGCTCACTCGCTGTCGCCTTCGGGCGGGCCGTCGATGCCCCGGTACCACGGCTTGATGTCCAGCACCGGGGTGCCGGAGACCAGGTCGACGCCGCTGAACTCGATGGTGTTGCCGCTGATGTCCTCGACCCGGACCAGGCTCAGGCCGAGCCGGTTGGGCCGATGCGGGGACCGGGTGGCGTACACGCCGGTACGGCCGCCGGTGGCCTCCATGCTGCGCGGCACCACCAGAAGTTCGGTGGTCTGCTCCTCGGCCTGGGCGTGCAGCCAGGTGATCAGCCAGAGGTACGGATGACCCCGCAGCCCGGTCAGGCCGGCGGCGAACCGGTCGTGGAGCACCACCCGGCCGGCCTCGGTGAACGCCTCGGCGGCCTGCGACGGCGCGTCCGCCGGGTCGGCGAAGCCGGTCTGTACGTACCCGATCGGGAACAGCTCGACTCCGGGCGCCTGTTCCGGCTGATCGACCATACGGGTGCACCTTCCGGGAACTCAGGACTTCACGCTCAGCACCATTGCCCGCCGCCTTACTGTATCGTAAGTTGAACTGACGATCCTGATAGCTGACGAGCTGGTTTCGTCCTTCTGCGAGGTGCCCTTCGTGCGATTGTCCCCGCCGCTGTCCGAGCCGCCCGGCATCGCGGCCGCGGTGCTCTGGCTGCCGGCCACCCGGCACGCCGCCGCGGACGCGGTGGCCGCCGGGCTGCTGGACCAGGCCACCGCCGACCGGCTGGGCTATCGCGAGCTTGCCGAGAGCCGGGACCGGGCCGCGCCGGAGCTCGCCGTGCTGGCGGCCGGCAAGGCGCTGGCCGACGCCGGCTGGAGCGGTGCCGATCTCGGCCTGACCGTGCACGCCTGGCTCTACCACCAGGGCCACGACTTCTGGTCCGCGCCGCACTACGTGGCCAGCGGGGTGGGCGCCGGCGCGGCGAGTCCGCTCGGCGTCCAGCAGACCTCCAACGGCAGCGTCGCCGCGCTGGAGGTGGCGGCCGGCCGGTTGGCGCTGGATCCAGCGGTGCACCGGTGCCTGGTCACCACCGCCGACCGGTTCGCACCACCCGGCTTCGACCGCTGGGGTGGCGACATCGACGTGGCCTACGGCGACGCCGGCACCGCACTGCTGCTGGACCGGGCGGGTGGGCCGTACCGGCTGCTCTCCATCGCCTCGGTCAGCGCGCCCGACTACGAGGTGATGTACCGCGGCGACGACGAGTTCTCCCCGGCGCCGCGGATCACCCGGGACCGGGTCAGCGCCCGTACCACCAAGCTGGTCTTCCGGGCCGGCGGCGGCTGGCCGCGGTTCGGCGGGATCCTGCGCCGGTCGGTGCAGCAGGTGGTGCTGACCGCGATCGCCGAGGCCGGCCTGACACCGCAGGACCGCCGGTTGCGCTATCTGGTGCTGCCGCGGATCGGCGCCGGTGCGCTGGCCCAGTTCTACGAACCGTCGGTCCGCGAGCTGGAGCTGGCGCACACCGAGGTGCTCGACCTGGGCCGGGACACCGGCCATCTCGGCGCGGGCGACGTGATCGCCAACCTGGCCGAGCTGATGGCCGGCGGCCGGCTGGCATCGGGCGAGGTGGCGCTGCTGCTGAGCGCCGGCAACGGATACACCTGGTCCTGCGTCGCGGTGCGGCGCGACTGAAGCCGGCGACGGCGAGAGGGGAGTCGATGGTGACGCAGCGCCCGGACGTACTGGTGATCGGGGCGGGCGTGACCGGCCTGACCACCGCGGTGCAACTGGCCGAGTCGGGACTCGCGGTGCTGGTCCGGTCCAGCACGCCGCCGGAGCGGAGCACCTCGGTGGTGGCCGGCGCGATCCTGGGCGGACCGGTGATCGCCGAGCCGGCCGAGGCGGCAGCCAAATGGGATCCGGTCGAGCAGGTGACCGAGTGGCACCGGTACAGCCTGGACGTCTTCACCGAGCTGGCGGCCGACCCCGGCACCGGGGTGCGGGTGGCCCGCGGCCGGCTGGCCAACCGCAACGACCTGGGCGCGCTGGAGTGGGCACGCGGGCTGCCGGGCTTCCGGATCTGCCCGCCGGCCGAACGCGGCGGATTTCCCACCGCGTTCTGGATGGATCTGCCGCTGGTCGACATGCCCCGCTACCTGGCCTATCTGCTCGACCGGTTGGGACGGGCCGGCGGCCGGGTGGAGTACGCGGCGGTCCGGTCGCTGGCCGATGCCGCCGCCGAGGCGCCGGTGGTGGTCAACTGCACCGGGGTGGCCGCGCGCGAGCTGGCCGGTGACGAGGCGGTGTTCCCGTTGCGCGGCCAGCACGTGGTGGTGGACAACCCCGGTTTCGACGACTTCTTCTTCGAGCAGAACCCGGGTGCCGAGTCGGTCAGCTTCTTCCCGCACGGCGACCGGGTGATCCTGGGCGGCACGAACGGCAAGGACGACTGGAACCTGCGGCCGGATCCCGGCCAGACCGAGGCGATCCTGCGCCGGTGCGCGGCGGTCGAGCCTCGGCTGGCCGGTGCCCGGGTCCGTGCGGTGGAGGTCGGGCTGCGGGCGGCCCGGCCGCGGATCCGGCTGGCCGAGCAGCCGCTGGCCGGCAGCCGGGTGATCCACAACTACGGCCACGGCGGCATCGCGGTCGGCCTGTCCTGGGGCTGCGCCCGGGACGTCGCCCGGCTGGTGCCCGCCGCCGTGCGCGGCTGAGCCGGGCCGAGACGTCGTATCGGCTCGAACGCCAGAAGGAGGCCCGATGGCCG
>DASUAC010000166.1:0-6488 GCA_035763985.1 Jatrophihabitans sp.
GGATCGCGCCGAAGGCCACCTCTTCGCCCCGGCCGGTGGGCGGGAACGGCGCCAGCAGCCCGGTGTTGTCCAGGCCGATGCACATCGCCAGCCGGGGCTGCGGCCATTCGGTGATAGTGGGCTGCCGCACCGCCTGCGCCAGCTCCCGGCTTGCCCGCGCCCGGCGGTACTCCGCGGCCGAGGAGGTGAGCCGGCCGAAGCTCTCACCCCGGCTGAACAGCGCGAAGTGCGGGTTGTCCCAGCCACAGTCGCCGACCGTGCCGTTGCCGGTGAGCAGGATCCGGCCGGGCCGGGTACGCAGCCGGCGCAGCAGCGGCGGCGGTAGCCGGTCGGCCCAGGCCGAACCACCGGCTGATGCCTCGGCGGTGCCGGCGGCCGATGCCTCCGCGGCGCCGGCGGCCGCGACGAGCACGGCCGCCGGCGGCCGTCCCAGGAATTGCTCGTGCAACCCGAGCAAATCCTGATTGATGGGCTCCAGCGCGGCGAAGGCGGTGGCCCGGTCCGGGTAGAACCAGGTGTCCAGCGGGTCGCCTCCGGTGCTCAGCCGGACTCGCCCATCCTGCCCGGGAGCGGCAGCCAGCTGGCACACGGTGTCGTCGTCCGCGCTGAACAGTCGCTCGCCGACCGTGTGCAGCAGCAGGCTGTTCCGGTTTGCGCCGACCGTGGTCTCGGCCGGCCCGGTCTCGGCGGCCGGTGCACCGTCGGCCGGCTCGTCCGGGGTCTCGCCCAGGCAGGCGTACCGGGCCACCTCGGCCGGGATGCCACCGGCCTCGGCCAGCTCGGCGGCGAACCGGGCCCGCTCGGCGCGTCCGGCGTGGCTGACGGCGATGCCGAGCCGGCCGGCGAGGTCGGCGAGCATCGCCCGGCATCGCTGCGCGCCGCCGGGCTCCGGCGAATCGTCCGTCACCACGAACCGGACCTCGCGGCCGTGCGCCAGGCAGTTCTCGGCATAGCTGGTCACCGCCCGGCGCAACGACTGCAGCCGGTCCCGGGTGGGTAGGCCCACCGTGCTGATCGGCGCCGGTTCGGGGATGTCCGCACCGGCCGGCGGCTGGTCCCGGCGGACCAGGAACCCGGCCCGGCTCAGCTGCAGCAGGTCCCGGTGCGCCGCACCGGCCGGCATCCCCTCGGGCAGGCTGTGTCGCAGGTGGTCGTCCAGGGTGCGGAAGTCGGTCAGCGAGCTGAGCAGCTCGACCGTTTCCGGACGGTAGAAGGCGGCCGCGCCGGTGTCCCGGCTGTACACCAGGCTGAGCCCGTCACCGGCCGGGAACAGCTCCAGGTCGGCCACCCGGTACTCGGCGGCCGGCGGCGGATCGGGCTCCGGCTCGGCTGGCATGCCGGTCAACGTTACAGCTGGTTGCGGACGCCGGCCTCGGTCTCCAGCTGGGCGGTCTCCAGTTGGGCGAGCGGGGCGGCGAAGTCACCCTGCATGATTCCCGCGCCCGGAGCCGGCTGGTCAGCAGCTGGTACAGCCCAACGCCTCCGGCTGCCGCGGCCATCGAGGTGGCATGATGCACGCGTGCGGGTGCTCGGCGCCGTGTTCGGCGCGGCCGTGGTGATCGCGACCTGGCTGAGCGTGCTCGCGGTGCTCGTGGTGCCGCGGCGGTCCAGGGATCCGCTGAGCCGGCTGGTCAACGGTGTGGTCGATCGGCTGTTCCGGGCGCTGACCGGTCGGGGTCACAGCTATCGAACCCGGGACCGGGTGCTCGCGGTGCAGGCGCCGGCCATCATCCTGACCCAGCTCGCGGTCTGGCTGGCGCTGTTCTACTGCGGGTTCGGGCTGATCCTGCAGTCCTTCGACGGGCACGGGCTCCGGCACGCCTTCGCGCAATCCGGTTCGTCGCTGTTCACCCTCGGCTACGCCGGGCCGGCCGGCGCCACCCTGAGCGTGGTGGACTACCTGGCCGCGGCGACCGGGCTGGTGGTGGTCGCGCTGCAGATCGGCTACCTGCCCACCTTGTACGGCGCGTTCAACCGCCGCGAGGTCGAGGTGACGCTGCTGGTTGCCCGGGCCGGCACCCCGGCCTGGGGACCGGAGATCCTGGCCCGTACCCGGTTCGGCTTCACTGCCGAGGACGAGGGTGCGGTGATGGATCAGTTCTACCTGCAATGGGAACGGTGGGCGGCCGACGTGTCGGAGAGCCACACCAACTATCCGGTGCTGGCCCGGTTCCGGTCACCGGCCAAGTACAGCTCCTGGCTGGTGGCGCTGGTGGCGGTGATGGACTCGGCCGCGCTCTGGCTGGCCCTGTCACCGGTCGGCGCGCCGGTGGTCGAGGCCCGGCTGGCGCTGCGGATGGGGTTCTCCACGCTGCAGGCGATCGCCCGTACCTTCGACCTGCCGGTGGACGACGACCCGGACCCGGACTCGGCGCTGCAGCTCAGCTATGCCGAATACCTCGCCGGTATCGAGCGAATCGCCTCCACCAGCTTCCGGATGGAGCGCAGCCCGGAGGATGCCTGGCCGGATTTCCGGGGCTGGCGGGTCAACTACGAGGCGGTCGCCTACGCGCTGGCCCACCGGCTGGACGCGGTGCCCGCGCCGTGGACCGGCCCGCGCCGGACCGGCGACGAGCCGATGGCGCCGATCCGGCCGGCCAACCGGCTGCCCACGCCGCATACCCGCTGAACCAGCTCGTCCTCGTCCTCGTCCTCGTCCGCACGCCTGACGGCTGGGCGCCTGAGGCCTGCAAGCGCAGCGATGCGGAAGTGTCGTAGGGGTCGAGTAGCGTTGCTGGGTTGCGGCCTCGTCGATGGAGATTTATCTTTGAATATCTGGCAAAACTCCATTGACCATGCCTCCTGCGGACCGTAGAATCGAAAGCATGAGCGACTGGCCGGACGAGTTGACCTCCTCCGACCTGCTTGCCTGCGCGATCGTCGAACACCCCGCCTTCCGGACCGGTGCCGAGCTGGACCGGATCGACCCGGCCGCATTGTCGGCCGGTGAGTGGGTGGATCTGCTGGCTGTTGTGGAGGAGCAGCGGCGCTGGTTCGACGCCGCCCAGTTACGGCTGCTGGCGACCAGGCCGGCCGACGACTCCGTGCTCGGGCTGGGGCAGGAAGCTGTCTCGCTGGCGTTGCAGCTGCCGCTACGCACCGCCCAGACCAAACTCGCTCAGGCCGACACGCTGGTGCGGGAGCTTCCGCGGACGCTGGCCGCGGTCTCGGATGGGTCTATTTCGGCAGGGCACGCGAACGTGTTGGCTGAGGCGGTCTTGCGACTACCCGCCGACCCCGCCCCTGCCGGCGGCGTTGGAGCAGGCTGTGTTGCCGGCGGTGCTGGCGGCCGGCTGCATCACCGTCCCGCAGTTGCAGCGGCGGGTCCGCCGGGCGGTGCTCGCGCTGGACCCCGCCACCGCCGAGCAACGCCACCAACGCGCCGCGGCCGACCGCCGGGTGGAGTACCGGCCGGATGAGGACGGCATGGCCAGCCTGACCGCGCTGCTACCCGCCCCGGAGGCGCAGCTGATCTATACCCGGCTCACCACCGCCACCGGCCTGCTTCCGGCTACGGATCCGCGCACTCTCGATCAGCAGCGCGCCGACCTGTTCGTGGATGCGGTGCTGTCCGGCCTGCCGCACGATGCGCTTCCGCTGGTGCAGGGCCGCCGGCCCGCGATCAATGTGGTGGTCGCGGCCGACACCCTGCTCGGCCTGGACGAGCAACCCGCTCACCTGACCGGTTACGGACCCATCACCGCAGACACCGCCCGACGGTTGGCGGCAGATGAGTCCGGCACCTGGCGTCGGCTGCTCACCGACCCCGACACCGGTGCCCTGCTCGACATCAGCCCAGACCGCTACCGGCCGCCCCAACGCCTGCGAGATTTCCTCACCGCCCGCGACGACACCTGCACGCTCCCCACCTGCAGCCAGCCGGGCTACCGCTGCGAACCTGACCACACGACCCCCTACGCCCAGGGCGGCCGGACGAGGCGGGACAACCTCGCCCTGACCTGCAGGCGCCACAACCAGGCCAAGGCCGGCACCGGCTGGACCTACCGCCATAACCGTGACGGCAGCTACACCTGGACCACCGCCACCGGACACCACTACACCAGCCCACCCAACCGAGCCTGGACCGGGAGAGCTGACCGGACGCCGCCAGCCAGCCGGCCGGCGATCGACTCGGGCCAGGTGGAATCCCAGACAGCGGAAGAGGATCCGCCACCGTTCTAAGCGAAAGCGGACCGAACCGCGACTTCGTCAACCCAGCGCGGAGCGGCCGGGACGCTTCGCGAGCGTAACGACGCCCTTGCTCACGAACCCGTCTCGGCCGCGCAGCCGACCAGCGGCGCAGCCAGTCAGGAACCGCGCCAACCTGGCCGCGACGTGAACGCCGGGATCAGAAGTCGGGCCACGCAGTCGGCGCACCCAGTCAGGTCGTGACCAGCACCGGGACGGGCGCCGGTTCCGCCTGCGCCTCGGCGAGACCGAACCGCCGGTGCAGCCGGGCCAGCGGTGCCGGTGCCCACCAGTTCCACCGGCCGGCCAGCCGCATGAACGCCGGCACCAGGACGCCCCGGATCAGGGTGGCATCACGATGGCGATCGCGGTGCCGATGCCGAACAGCTGCAGGAAGCTCACCCGGCTGGTGCCGAAGGCCAGGAAGGTCACCGACAGCAGCGCCGCGGCGGTGCTGACGATCCGCCCGGTACGGGACAGGCCTCCGGCCACCACCTCGGCGGTGTCGGCTCCGGCGGCGTGCAGTTCGGTGATCCGGGACAGCAGGAACACCTCGTAGTCCATGGGCAATCCGAACGCGATGCAGAACATCAGCACCGGCATCTGCCGAGCAGGATGGGCAGCGAGGAGATGTTCGTCGCGCTGATCGAGCATTCCATCGCGGGCGTCCTGCCACGTTCACCAGAGCCGGTCGATTGATCCTGGAAAGAGTTCCACCCGGGCGTGCTCGAACTCCGTGGCGTGGCTGCGGGCATGCGGGGTGAAGAAAGCGCCCAGCGTCACCTTGTCGAACTGGTCGCTGGGGAAAGGGTGTTCCGGGGTGCCGCCGATCAGCACGGTGCCCGGGAGCAGCTGCCAGCCGGCTTGTACGTAGAAACCTGCCAGCTCGGCGTCGCAGGTGAAGATGCCGAGATCCCGGCCCAGCTCGGCGATCGTCCGGCGAGCCGCCCGGACGAGTTCCAGACCGTAGCCGCGTCCCCGGACGGCCTCGTCGGTGACCACCGCGCTCAGCCCGCTGGCCGCGTAGGTTCGGCCGCGGTGGGAGATCTGCTTGCTGAGGATGTCCAGCGCTGCCAGCACATCGCCGTCGTCGAGCAGCAGCATGGTGACCGGGTCCAGCGCCGGATCGTGCCCGGTGTCCTCGGTCTCCGGCCAGGCCTGCCGGTGCAGCCGCAGTTGCCCGGCCCGCAGCCCGTCCGGCAGTTCTGCCTGCCGGAATCGGCTGATCCGGGGCGCCGTCATCGGCCTATCGACCGGCGGCGTAGCCGGCGCCGCCGCGTGGGTTGGCGGCCGCCCGCAGGAATCCGGTCTCCGGATCCCGGCCGACCGCGCTCAGCCGGCCGAGCGTCCAGTCGCCGGCCACCGTCAGCCGGTGCCCGCGCCGCCGCAGCTCCTGCAGCACCGCTGCATCCAGCCGGCCCTCGGCCACCAGCCCACCCGGCTCGGCGGCGCGTGGCCAGAACGAGCTGGGGAAGTGGGTGCTGTGCAGCATCGGGGCGTCGATGGCCTGCTGCAGGCTGAGCCCGAAATGCACGTGCGCCAGGAAGAACCACAGCGACCACTGGTCCTGCTGGTCGCCACCGGGCGTGCCGAAGGCCAGGTACGGCCGGCCGTCGCGCAGCGCCAGGGACGGGCTGAGGGTGGTACGCGGCCGGACGCCCGGCCGCAGCGAGGACGGCAGCCCCTCCTGCAGCCAGGTCATCTGGGCCCGGGTGCCCAGGCAGAAACCCAGCTCGGCGATCATCGGCGAACTCTGCAGCCAGCCGCCGCTGGGCGTGGCCGAGATGTGCATGCCCCAGCGGTCCACCACGTCCAGGTGGCAGGTGTCGCCCCGGGTCTGGCCGCGGGCGTCCACCGTCGGCTCACCGGAGCCCACCACAAGCTCGGAAGAGGACTCGCCCTGCAGCAAAGGCAATCGCGGCGTACGGCCACCCGGCGCACCAGGCCGCAGCTCCAGCGAGGCGGCCTCGCCGACCAGCCGCCGCCGCTCGGCCGCGTACCGCTCGTCGAGCAGTTCGGCCAGCGGAGTGCTGCCGTCGTCGCCGTGCCAAGCATCCCCGTACCACGCCTCCCGGTCGGCGAAGGCGAGCTTGCCGCATTCGACCACGGTGTGGATGTAGTCGGCGGTGAGCAGCCCGGCCTCGGCCAGGTCGTAGCCGGCCAGCAGCGACAGTTGCTGCAGCAGCACCGGGCCCTGGCCCCACGGTCCGGTCTTGCAGACCTGGTAGCCGTGGTAGTCGAAGCTGACCGGATCCTCGACCGGGCACTGCCAGCCGGCCAGGTCGTCGGCGGTCAGCACC
>DASUAC010000167.1:0-3300 GCA_035763985.1 Jatrophihabitans sp.
ACGCCAGCAAGCTGACCCAGGGCAACCTGTTCGACGTCGGCCTGCCGCCGGATCCGAAGCCGACCCCGACCGTTGACCGGACCGCGGTGTTCACCACCAACCAGGGCACGATCACCGTCCTGCTGGACGCCAAGAACGCGCCGTGCAACGTGCAGAGCATCGAGTACCTGATCAACAAGAAGTTCTACGACAACACCGGCTGCCCGCGTTCGGTGAACTCCGGGATCTTCGTGGTGCAGTGCGGTGACCCGACCGGCACCACCGCGGGTGGCCCCACGTACAGCACCAAGGACGAGAACCTGGCCAAGGCCAGCTACACCGCCGGCACCCTGGCGATGGCCAACGCCGGGGCCAACACCAACGGCAGCCAGTTCTTCTTCATCACCAAGGATTCCAACGGCAGCCTGGGCAAGAACTACACCGTGATCGGGCACGTCACGGCCGGCCTCGCCATCCTGCAGAAGGTGGCCGCCGGCGGCGACGACGGTTCCAACCAGGCCGGCGGCGGCAAGCCGAACATCCCGCTGTACTTCAAGACCGTCCGGCTGAAGGCATAGCGGCTATGCGGGCATTCCTGCGCCGGCTGTTCTCGGTGCGGATCGGCGAGATCTCCGGCGTCGGCTCGGCCGCCAGGACCGCCGCGCCGGCCGACGGGCTGCACCGGCCGAGGCCGACCACCAGCTCCCTGACCGAACCTGGCGGGGAGCCGGCGGTCGTGCCGGAGCCGCCGGACGAGCCGGACCCGTCCGAGTCACCGAGCTGAGCCGAGGCGCACACTAGGCGCGACCGGCTAGTTGGCGGCGTGGATCCGGTAGGCGTCGAACACGCCCTCGACGTTCTTCACCGTACGCAGCAGGTTGGCCAGGTGCTTCGGTTCGGCCAGTTCGAAGGTGAACCGGGACACCGCCACCCGGTCCCGGTTGGTGGAGACGGTGGCGGACAGGATGTTCACCCGTTCGTCGGACAGCACCCGGGACACGTCGGACAGCAGCCGGTGCCGGTCCAGCGCCTCGACCTGGATCGACACCACGAACACCGAGTCCGCCGACGGCGCCCATTCCACGTCGACCAGCCGGTCCGGCTGCTTCTGCAGCGCACCAGAGTTGGTGCAGCTCTGCCGGTGCACCGACACCCCACCGCCGCGGGTGATGAAGCCGAGGATGTCGTCGCCCGGCACCGGCGTGCAGCACTTGGCCAGCTTCACCCAGACGTCGCCCATGCCGGACACCATCACGCCCGCGTTGCCGGTCGTCCGGCGCGGGGCCTTCATCGGGATCGCGGTCTCGGCCAGATCCTCGGTGGCGCCCTCCACCCCGCCGAGCGAGCTGACCAGTTTCTGCACCACCGACTGCGCCGAGACGTGCCCCTCGCCGATCGCCACGTACAGCGCGGTCACGTCGGCCAGGTGCATGTCGCGGGCGATGGTGACCAGCTGGTCACCGCCGAGCAGCCGCTGCATCGGCAGCGCGGACTTGCGCATCGCCCGGGTGAGCGCGGTCTTGCCGGCCTCCACCGCGTCCTCGCGGCGCTCCTTGGCGAACCACTGCCGGATCTTGGTCTTGGCCCGCGGCGAGGCGACGAAGGCCAGCCAGTCCCGGGACGGCCCGGCGCCTTCGGCCTTGGAGGTGAACACCTCGACGCTGTCGCCGTGATCGAGCTGGGTCTCCAGCGACACCAGCTTGCCGTTCACCCGGGCGCCGATGCAGCGATGGCCGATGTCGGTGTGCACCGCGTAGGCGAAGTCGACCGGCGTGGAACCGGCCGGCAACGGGATCACGTCGCCGCGCGGCGTGAACACGTACACCTCGCGGGCACCGAGGTCGAACCGCAGGGTGTCCAGGAACTCCCCCGGCTCCTGCGCCTCCCGCTGCCAGTCCAGCAGCTGCCGCAGCCAGGCCATCTCGTCGCTGGCGGCGGTCGGGGTGGCCTCGGCGCCGGCGATCTCCTTGTACTTCCAGTGCGCCGCGATGCCGAACTCGGCCGTCCGGTGCATCGCGTGGGTACGGATCTGCAGCTCCACCGGCTTGCCGCCCGGGCCGATCACGGTGGTGTGCAGCGACTGGTACATGTTGAACTTCGGCATCGCGATGAAGTCCTTGAACCGGCCGGGCACCGGCTGCCAGTTGGCGTGGATCGCGCCGAGCGTGGCGTAGCAGTCCCGCACCGTGTCGACCAGCACCCGGATGCCGACGAGGTCGTAGATGTCGGCGAACTCGCGGCCGCGCACGATCATCTTCTGGTAGATCGAGTAGTAGTGCTTGGGTCGTCCGTACACGTTGGCCTTGATGCCGGCGGCCTTGAGGTCCTTGTTCACCCGCTCGATGACCTCGTTGAGGTACACGTCGCGCTGCGGCGCCCGGTCGGCGACCAGCCGGACGATCTCGTCGTACCGCTTCGGGTACAGGGTGGCGAAGGCCAGGTCCTCCAGCTCCCACTTGACCGTGTTCATGCCCAGCCGGTGCGCCAGCGGAGCGAGCACCTCCAGCGTCTCCCGCGCCTTGCGCTCCTGCTTGGCCGGCGGCAGGAACCGCAGCGTGCGCATGTTGTGCAGCCGGTCGGCCAGCTTGATCACCAGCACCCGGGGATCCCGGGACATCGCGACGATCATCTTGCGGATGGTCTCGGCCTCGGCGGCCTCACCGTACTTGACCTTGTCCAGCTTGGTGACGCCCTCCACCAAGTGCGCCACCTCGCTGCCGAAGTGCCCGGCCACCTCCTCGGTGGTCAGGCCGGTGTCCTCCACGGTGTCGTGCAGCAGCGCCGCGACCAGCGTGGTGGTGTCCATGCCCAGCTCGGCCAGGATGGTGGCCACCGCGAGCGGGTGGGTGATGTACGGGTCGCCGGACTTGCGCAGCTGGCCCCGGTGCCGCTCCTCGGCCAGGTCGTAGCCGCGCTGCAGCAGCCGGACGTCCACCTTCGGATGCGAGGCCTGGTGCACCGCCAGCAGCGGCTCCAGCACCGGCTTGACCCCGGTCTGCTGGCGCGGCGGGGCGACCAGCCGGCGGGCGATCCGGTCCCGTACCCGGCGCCGGTGCGCGCCCTGCGGTTCGGCTACCGTCCGTTCGGGACCCGGGCCGGCGGCGGGACGGCCGGTCCGCTCCACGGCCGGACGTCCGGCGGCCTTCTCCGCCTTCTCCGGCTTCTCATGCTTTTCCGGGGCGGTCTTTCCGGTGCCCGAGCGCGCCGCGCCGGTACGTTCGGACCTGCCGCCGGTGGTGACCGAGCCCCGATGGTCCGGTTTGCCGGCGGATGCCGCTGGCTTGGTGGTGTCCGCGGCGGTCCCGCCGGTGGCCGCGTCCC
>DASUAC010000168.1:0-2101 GCA_035763985.1 Jatrophihabitans sp.
CGGGCGTCCCAGGCCGGGGTGCGGGTGCAGTTGATGGTCCGGACTTTCTGCACCATCCGGGCCGGCGTGCCAGGCTTGAGCGAGCACATCACGGTGCGCTCGATCCTGGGCCGGTTCCTCGAGCACTCCCGGATCTTCTACTTCGCCAACGACTCCCGGCCCGAGTACTGGATCGGCTCGGCGGATCTGATGCACCGCAATCTGGACCGTCGGGTGGAGGTGCTGACCATGGTCACCGGCAGCAATACCGAGCACCTCAGGTTCACCCTGGATCTGGCGTTCGCGCCGGACACCGCGGCCTGGGAGCTGCAGCCGGACGACCGGTGGGTCCGCAGCGGCGGCCCGAACCCGGTGGACTACCAAGAGGTGATGCTCAACCGCCTCGCCTTACGCAGCGAGTGACCACGAGCACGTGGCACCGGGTCAGCACGCTGGCTGCCGGCGGCGTGGTGTGGCGGCAGCACGGCCTGGATCTGCAGGTCGCGCTGGTGCACCGGCCACGCTATGACGACTGGACGCTGCCGAAGGGCAAACCGGGCCAGGACGAACCGCTGCTGCTGGCCGCGGTACGCGAGGTGGCGGAGGAGACCGGCGCCGCGGCGGCGCCCGGCCGGCGACTGGCCACCGTTGAGTACCCGCTCGGCGGGGACACCTACAAACGGGTGACGCACTGGTCGATGCGGTACCTGCACGGCGAGCATGAGCCGAGCGAGGAGGTGGACCGGATCGCCTGGCTCACCGTCGCCGAGGCGACCCAGCGGCTGACCTATCCGATCGACCGAGGGGTGCTCGCCGACTTCGCCCGGCTGCCGGCCGGCACCAGCACCGTGCTGCTGCTCCGGCACGCCCGGGCCGGCAAACGCACCGAATACCCCGGCGACGACCGGCTGCGTCCGCTGGACAAGCTCGGCCGGCGGCAGGCCCGGGAGCTGGTGGAGCCGCTGGCCGCGTTCCAGCCGGCGCGGGTCCTCTCCGCCGAGCGGGTGCGCTGCGAGCAGACCGTGGCGCCGGTGGCTGAGCGGCTGGGGCTGCCGGTGGTGCCGGCGCCGGAGTTCGCCGACGAGGCCTACCTGGCCGACCCCGCTCGGACGGTGGAGTCGCTGTACCGGCTTGCCGAGCAGCCCGGCAGCACCTTGATCTGCAGCCAGGGCAGCACCATTCCGGGGCTGCTGGCCGATCTGCGGGTGCCCACCGAGCACCGCAACGCCCGGAAGGGTTCGCTCTGGGTGCTCTCGCTCGCCGGCCGCCGGGCGGTCGCCGGCGACTACTATCCGCACGTGGACCGCTGAGTTCCGTGATGCTGGCGGGCAGAGTCCGATACGTCCGGATATTGGGATCGTAGTATCGGATCATGGGACCCAACGGCATCGCCAGCAGCGGCATCGGCGTGGTGGACAAATCAGTGGCCATCCTGGCCGCCGCCGCGGCGGGCCCGGCCGGATTGTCCGAGTTGGTGGCCCGCACCGGCATTCCACGGGCCACCGCACACCGGCTGGCGGTGGCGCTCGAGGTGCACCGGCTGCTGGTCCGGGACGCCCAGGGCCGGTTCATGCCCGGGCCTCGGTTGGCCGAACTGGCCGCCACCATGGGCGATCCGCTGCTGGAGCGGGCTCCCGAGGTGCTGGCCTGGATCCGGGACAGCAGCGGGGAGAGCGCGCAGCTCTACCGCCGGGACGGCCGGGAGCGGGTCTGCGTGGCCGCCGCCGAGCGAAGCACCGGCCTGCGCACCGGTGTGCCGGTCGGCAGCCGGCTGCCGCTGACCGCCGGATCCGGCGCGCAGGTGCTGCTGGCCTGGGAACCACCGGACACGGTCGCGGCGCTGCTGCAGGGCGCGGCGTTCTCCGAACGGGCGCTGGCCGAGGTACGCCGGCGCGGCTGGGCCCAGTCGGTGGGCCAGCGGGAGGCCGGGGTGGCCTCGGTGTCGGCGCCGGTGTTCGGCCGGGGTCGCCGGGTGATCGCGGCGGTATCGGTGAGCGGGCCGGTCGAGCGGCTCGGCCGCTCGCCCGGCCCGCGGCTGGCCCCGATACTCACCACCGCCGCGCAGCGGCTGCAAGCCACGCTGCGGTAAACAAACTCCGGGGACGGCCCGGCCGTTCGCCAG
>DASUAC010000169.1:0-11214 GCA_035763985.1 Jatrophihabitans sp.
CACCGAACCGTCGGTGCCGAGGACCTGGTAGGTCGGGCGCAGGTAGTCCGGTAGCTGGTCCGGCTGCCAGGCGTCGGCCGGCACCTCGATGCCCCGGCGGCGCAGCGCGGCGGTCAGCACCGCGGTCAGCGGATGCGTGCCGAGGTCGTCGCCGAGGTCGGCGACCAGCGCGGCGGCGGTGTCCGGGATCGGCACCACCGTCCGGCGCAGTTGCTTGGGCAAGGTACGCAGCAGCGCGGTCACCAGCTCGGCCCGCCGGCCCGGCACCTGCCAGTCCGGCCCGGCGCCGGTGGCCGCGGTCAGGGCCGGCAGCGGGATCCGTACGGTCAACCCGTCGTCGGCCGTACCGGGGTCGAACCGGTAGGCGAGGTCGGCGGTGAACTCGCCGAAGGTCCACCGGTCCGGGAACTGCTCGGCCGACACCTGGCCGGCTCCGGCCCGGATCAGCTCGTCCGGGGTCAGCGTGAGCAGGTTCGGGGTGGCGTGCCGGGCCTTCTTCCACCAGGCGTCGAAGTGCCGGGCGGACACCACCGACTCCGGTATCCGCTTGTCGTAGAAGGCGAAAACCGTCTCGTCATCCACCAGCAGATCCCGCCGGCGGGCTCGGTTCTCCAGATCCTGCAGCTCGGCCAGCAGCGCCTGGTTGGCCGTCAGGAACCGGTGCCGGGTGTGCCAGTCGCCCTCCACCAGCGCGTGCCGGATGAACAGTTCCCGGGACAGCGCGGGGTCGATCGTGGCGTAGCCGACCCGGCGGCCGACCACCAGCGGGACGCCGAACAGGGTGACCCGCTCCAGCGCCACCACCGCACCCCGGCGGCGTTCCCAGTGCGGCTCGCTGTAGGAGCGTTTGACCAGGTGGCCGGCCAACTCCTCGGCCCATTCCGGCTGGATGCCGGCGTTGCCCCGGGCCCACAGCCGGGAGGTCTCCACCAGCTCGGCGGCCATCACGAACGACGGCGGCTTACCGAACAGCGCCGAGCCCGGGAAGATCGCGAACCGGGCGCCGCGGGCCCCCAGGTAGTCCCGGCGGGCCGGGTCGCGCATGCCGACGTGCGAGAGCAGGCCGGCCAGCAGGCTGCGGTGGATCTGGTCGGTCTCGACGTCGGCATCGCCGATCCGTACCCCCATGCCCTTGACCAGCTGGCGCAGCTGCGCGACCAGGTCCTGCCATTCCCGGATCCGCAGGTAGTTGAGGAATTCCGCCTTGCACATCCGGCGGAACTGGTTGCCGGACAGCGACTGCTGCTGCTCACGCAGGTAGCGCCACAGGTTGAGGTAGGCAAGGAAGTCCGAACTCGGGTCGGCGAACCGGGCGTGCTGCTGGTCGGCGGCCTGCTGCTTCTCGGCCGGCCGTTCCCGCGGGTCCTGGATCGACAGCGCGGCGGCCACCACCAGCACGTCGCGCAGGCAGCCGCGCCGTTCGGCCTCCAGGATCATCCGGGCCAACCGGGGATCCACCGGCAGCTGGGCGATCTTGCGGCCGAGCGGGGTCAGGCTGCGCTTGGTACTGGGTTCCAGCGCGCCCAGCTCCACCAGCAGCGCCACCCCGTCGGCGATCTGCCGGGCGTCCGGTGGATCCAGGAAGCCGAACCGCTCCACCGCGCCGAGTTCCAGCATCGCCATCTGCAGGATCACCGAGGCCAGGTTGGTACGCAGGATCTCCGGGTCGGTGAACTCCGGCCGGCTGTCGTGATCGGCTTGCGAGTACAGCCGGATGCAGATGCCGTTCGAGGTACGTCCGCAGCGTCCGGCCCGCTGCTTGGCCGAGGCCTGCGAGATCGGCTCGATCGGCAGCAGCTGCACCTTGGTGCGCTGGCTGTAGCGGGAGATCCGGGCGGTGCCGGCGTCGATCACGTACCGGATGCCGGGCACGGTGAGCGAGGTCTCGGCGACGTTGGTGGCCAGCACGATCCGCCGGCCGGGATGGCTGGCGAACACCCGGTGCTGCTCGGCCGCCGAGAGCCGGGCGTACAGCGGCAGGATCTCGGTGTCGTTGAGCTTCTCCGCGGAGAGGGCGTCTGCGGTGTCGCGGATTTCCCGTTCTCCGGAAAGGAAGATCAGTACGTCGCCGAACGGCTCCCGGCGCAGCTCGTGCACCGCGTCGACGATGGCGCTGGTCTGGTCGCGGTCCTCGTCGGGGCTGTCGGGATCCACGATCGGCCGGTACCGGATCTCGACCGGGTAGCTGCGGCCGGACACCTCGACGACGGGTGCGCCGTCGAAGTAGTCGGCGAACCGCTGCGGGTCGATGGTGGCCGAGGTGATGATCACCTTCAGATCCGGACGCTTCGGCAGCAGCTGCTTGAGGTAGCCGAGCAGGAAGTCGACGTTCAGGCTGCGCTCGTGCGCCTCGTCGATGATGATCGTGTCGTAGTTGCGCAGCAGCCGGTCTTTCTGGATTTCGGCGAGCAGGATGCCGTCGGTCATCAGCTTGATCAGGCTGGTGTCGGACACCCGGTCGGTGAACCGCACCACGTAGCCGACTGCTTGTCCTACTTCTGTGTTGAGCTCGCTGGCGATCCGCTCGGCGACCGCGCGGGCGGCGATCCGGCGGGGTTGGGTGTGCCCGATGGTGCCTTTGACGCCACGGCCGAGTTCCAGGCAGAGCTTCGGGATCTGGGTGGTCTTGCCGGAGCCGGTCTCGCCGGCGATCACCACGACCTGGTTGTCTCTGATGGCTTCGAGCAGATCCTCGCGGCGCTGGCTGACCGGGAGTTCTTCGGGGTAGCTGATCTTGGGGACGGCGGCCTGGCGGGCGGCCAGCTTCTGTTCGGCCTTGGCTACTTCCTCGGCCAGTTGTGCCGGGTCGTGCTTGCCGCGCAGCTTATGGGTCAGCCGGTGCCGGTCTCGCAGGCCGAGTGCCTCTATCCGGGTACGCAGCTCCGTGGGTAGGGCCGACCGCATGGACGGCTTGACCGATGGTGCGGACCTCTGGGCAGACATGACTCTTCTACAGCCTACGGATTCACGAGTAGTGGTATCGCGCTTGCAGGATCACCAAATCATCGCCGTCAACCAGGTAGACCAGCCGATGCTCTTCGCTGATCCGGCGTGACCAACAGCCGGCCAGCATATGGCGCAGGGGTTCAGGCTTGCCGATGCCGCTAGCCGGGTCTCGCAGGGCGTCGTCGATGAGTCGGTTGATCCGTTTGAGCGTGGCGCGATCGGCGGTCTGCCCGTGGGTGTAGTCCTGCCACCCGTTGGTGGTGAAGACCAGCCTCACCGGTGCAGCTCATGTTCCGTTCGGTCGCCGGACATGGCTTGCTGAAGGCTTTCGATCAGCCGTCTGGCATTCGCCGGCGCCCGGAGCAGGTGGGCGGTCTCCTCCAGCGCGTCGTAATCGGCGCGAGACAGCAGCACCGCGTCGCCCCGGCGAGAGGTGATCTCCACCGGTACCCGGTCTTCGTTGACCTGCTCGATGAGCGGGAACAGGTTCTTCCGAGCTTCGCTCGCCGTGATCGCCATCGTTACCCCTCATGCGTTGATGGTACGAGATATTGTACCAGTCGCCTCACCCGCCGATAACCGCCGAAATACTTATCGATCTACCAGCCGCGCTGGCGCCACTCGTCCAGATGCGGCCGCTCGGCACCGAGCGTCGAATCCGCCCCATGCCCCGGGTAGAACCAGGTCTCGTCGTCGTAGGCGTCGAAGATCCGTTCGGAGACGTCGGTGATCAGCGAGGCGAAGTCGGCGGGCGAGCCGGTCTTGCCGACGCCGCCGGGGAACAGCGAGTCGCCGGTGAACAGGTGGCCGCGGCCGGTCGAGTCCCGGTAGTACAGCGCGATCGAGCCGGGGGTGTGGCCGCGCAGGTGGATCGCGTGCAGTTCCAGATCCCCCACCTGCACCGTGTCGCCATGGTGCAGTTCCCGATCGGTCGGCACCGGAATCCCGGAAGCATCAGCGGCCCCGGCCAGCGTGCGGGCGCCGGTCCGGGCCACCACCGCGGCCAGCCCCTGCCAGTGGTCGGCGTGCCGGTGCGTGGTGAGCACCGCGCCGGCCGGCTCGCCACCGGCCCGGACGAACTCCACCAGCCGGTCCGGTTCGTTGGCTGCGTCGATCAGCAGCGCCTCGCCGGTCGCCGTGCAGCGGACCAGGTAGGCGTTGTTGTCCATCCGGCCGACCGCCAGCTTGGCGATCAGTACCTCCGGCAGCTCGCGTACATCGGCCGGCCCGCCAACGCGCACCTTTCCCGTGTAACTCATTCTGTGATCACCGGTATCTCTTCCGTGGACGGTTCGGTCAGGATGCGCACGCCGGCGTCCGGCAGCTTGGACAGCACGTGCTCAACGTAATCGTCCACCGCCGCCTGCCGCCCGACGTCCTGGCCGCGCTGTTCGGACATCAGCCAGCGGTGCTCGGCGATCTCGTAGAACAGCTCGGCGTCCGGCATCTTGGCCCGCAGTTGCGGCGGCACCATGCTCAGCGTGCCGTAGTACTTCTCGTCCAGCCAGCGCCGGGCGGCCAGGTCCTCCGGGATGTCGTGCCCCACGCCCTCGGCCCACTTGGCCCGGAACCTCGCCATGTCGGACAGGATCTGGCGGGCCTGGTTCTCCTGCAACCGCAAGCCGGTGAGCGCGTACGCCCGGCGGGCATGGTGGCCCGGCTCCACGATGTGCGTCTCGAACCGCAGCTTGCGGCCGGCGTCCTCGGTGCGGATGCCGATCTCGGAGACGTCGAAGCCCAGCGTGTTCAGCCGCCGTACCCGCTCCTCGATCCGGTAGCTCTCGCCGGACGGGTACACCTCGTCGTCGGTGAGCTCGGCCCACAGGCTCTCGTACCGCGGCTGCAGCGCCATCGCGGTCTCCACCGGGTCGTCCTCGGCGGACAGGTAGCGGCCGGCCTGCAGATCCATCAGCTCACCGGCGATGTTCTCGGTGGCGATGGTCAGGTCGTGCATCCGCTGCCCGTACGACAGCTGCGGGTGCAGCTCGCCGGTCTCGGCGTCCACCAGGTAGGCGGCCAGCGCACCGGCGTCCCGGCGGAACAGCGTGTTGGACAGCGAGCAGTCGCCCCAGAAGAAGCCGGTCAGGTGCAGCCGGACGAACAGCTGGGCCAGTGCGTCCAGCAGCCGGGACCGCAGATCGGGCAGCGACCGTTCGGTGAACAATGCCCGGTACGGCAGCGAATACGGCAGGTGCTTGGTGATCAGCAGGCCGTCCAGCACATGGCCGGAGTGGTCGCTGCGGTCGGTCACCACGCCGAACGCGTCCACCACCGGCACCGAGGCCTCGGCCAGCTCCCGCAGCAGGTGGTGCTCACGCAGCACGTACCGCTCGGTGGCCTCCTTGAACGCGAAGATCTGGTTGTGCGCCCGGATGAAGCGCACCACGTGCCGGGACAGCCCGCGCGGCACCTGCACCAGCCGCGGGTCGGACCACTCGGCCAGCGGCTTGTCGAAGGGCAGGTCGAGCAGCTCGGTGGCGGCACCGAGCGTGGTGATCGTGTAGTTGCCCAACCGCGGTCCTGCCCTACTCGCCGTCCGGTACGAGGGTAACGACCGGGCCGGACGTCCGGTGGCAGCGGTGGTGGCCCGCCCGGCCAGCTGACTGCACCGGGGCGCTAACCTCGGTGACCGTGCCCGCTCGCCCGCTGCCCGAACTGGTCGAGGAAGGCTGGGCCCGGGCGCTGGCGCCGGTGGCCGCCGACATCGGCCGGATGGGTGACTTCCTGCGCGCCGAGCTCGCCGCCGGACGCAGCTACCTGCCGGCCGGCCAGCACGTACTGCGCGCCTTCCAGCAGCCGTTCGACGACGTACGGGTGCTGATCGTCGGCCAGGATCCGTACCCGACGCCTGGGCATCCGGTCGGGCTGTCCTTCTCGGTGGCGCCGCAGGTGCAGCCGGTGCCCCGGTCGTTGCAGAACATCTACCGGGAGCTGGCCGACGACCTGGGCCTGCCGATCCCGGCCACCGGCGACCTCACCCCGTGGACCGAGCAGGGCGTGCTGCTGCTGAACCGGGTGCTCACGGTGGCCCCCGGCCGGTCCGGTTCGCACGCCGGCAAGGGCTGGGAACGGGTCACCGACCAGGCGGTCCGGGCGCTGGCCGCCCGCGACCAGCCGCTGGTGGCGATCCTCTGGGGACGGCAGGCGCAGTCGCTGGAGCCGCTGCTGTCCGACGCCGACTGCCTGAAGTCGGTGCATCCCTCGCCGCTGTCGGCCAGCGGCGGCTTCTTCGGCTCCCGGCCGTTCAGCCGGGCCAACGAGTTGCTGGTCAAGCACGGCGCCGAGCCGGTCGACTGGCGGTTGTGAACGACCCGGTCAGCCGCGGATGAAGTGCGGTACGAACTGCATCCGGGTGATCATCGTCAGATCCGGCTCCGGCGGAGTGATCCAGGTTTCCAGCCCGCGGAACCGGCCACCCATCAGGTACGGGCAGCAGGCCAGCCCGGTGTCCCGGAACACCAGCCCGTCATCGGTGAACTCGGCCAGCCGGTAGAGCTTGGGCCGTACCCGCCGCTGGATGATCCACGGTTGCGGCTCGGTCCGGCAGCGCTCGATGAGTTCCGGCCACTGCCCGGCCGGCACCGTCCAGCCCAGGTGTACCTCGGTGGCCTGGTAGGAGTCGGCCTTCTTCAGCACGTACTCGGCCGGTTCGGCCAGCACCGGCGCAAGCGCCGTTCGGTCGAGCATGGTGAGCACCCGGGTCCACGGCACCAGCGCCTCGACCGCGGCCAGCTGCCGCTCGGTGAGCCCGGCCGGCCGGGCGTCCGGGTCGCTCAGCCAGGCCAGGAACAGCTTGGACGCCAGCGTGGACAGCCCGATCGGGACGGTGCTGCTCGGCGCGATCGGACGTAGCCCGGCAAGCAGTTCGGCGAACCGTTGCCGGTCCTTGTTCACGGTGAAGATGGACACCGAGCGGTGCAGGTAATGCTGCCCGTCGGCAGGCTGCAGCCGGCTCACGTCATCACCCGGATAGTGCAGGGTGTGCCGGACCAGCTGCTGGCTCCGGTTGAGGTAGTCGACCAGCGGTGCCATCTCCCGCCGCGCCACCGGGTCGTCCTTCATGATCCAGTGGTACTCGGTGGGCCGGCCGCCGGCGTGCTCGACGAAGTAATCGCTCATGCCCTGCAACGGACGTCCGGTCTTGAGGTACTCCGGGGCGGGGCCGAAGATGCTGGCGGCCAGCTGCCACATGTCGTCCGGTCGCTCCTGGCCGGCGGCGGCGGTGTCGAAGTTGGTCTCCACCGCCTTCGGGCCGTCCGCGGCGAGCACGACGTCCGGCCGGCCGAACAGCCGCGCCAGCCGGTCGGGCGCGGTGAGGTCAGCAGGTGCCAGGTCGTCGGTGAACACCGGCCAATCCAGGTAGAACCGGCGGACCGGCTCGGCCAGCTCGGCGTATCGTTCGCCGGCCCGGCTGAACGGGCCGCCGGCGAGCAGGCAGCGCAGCACCGCCAGGTGCGCCAGGTAGAGCTCACAGACCGCCCCGGCGAACCGGCCGGCCGATTCGGCTCGGGTGTACACCGGCGCGAACAGGGTGTCCGGCGTCTGGTCCGCCCAACTGGTGCCGGCCAGCAGCTCCCGGAACCGGGCGAGCACCCGATCCGGCGGCATCCGCTCGGCACCGGGCAGCGGCCGGATGTCGGGATCGATCACGGCTGCACCACGCCGGGTACCTGGACGAAGCCGACCCGGCCGACGTTGGTGGTTTCCTCCACCGAACTTCGCACGATCAGCCCGACCGGGCTGCCGGTGAACAGGAA
The DNA here is from genome assembly GCA_035763985.1 of Jatrophihabitans sp. GTDB lineage: Bacteria > Actinomycetota > Actinomycetes > Mycobacteriales > Jatrophihabitantaceae > Jatrophihabitans_A. The sequence goes on from DASUAC010000169.1 coordinate 7,704, forward strand.
GCAGGCCAGCGTGCTGAACACCGTCTCCGGCTCGCCGCCGTCCAGCCGGTCCAGCTTGGACTCGAGCGGCGGGGCGAGCCGCTGTGCCACCCAGTCGTCGCCCGGTTCGGTGGCAAGTGCCTCGGCCAGGGTCTGCCGCCAGGTCGCGTCCGACACCGACCGGCCCAGCACGGTGTTGCGGCCGCGGGTGTCCAGGGACTTCTTGAGCACGTAGTCGGTGCGCTGCTCGGCGATCCGGTCCAGGGTCGCCGGTCCGGCCAGCCGGACGACGGTGGTGTGCGGCACGATCTCGGCGACCAGTGCCCGTTCTGCCTCGGTGCAGCAGCCGGCGAACTGCTCGCTGTGCAGGAAGGCCAGCATGCTCTTCTGCTCCGGCAGGTACATGCTGGGAAAGCTGTTCACCGCCAGCACCGCGCCGGCCCGGTACGCCGCCAGGTAGTCGGCCACCTCGGCGGTGGTGCGGCTGAACGCGCACTCATAGGCGTCCGGTCCCCACGAGTCGTCGAACTTGTTGTAGGTCAGGTCGATCGGCAGGCCTCGATAGCGCAGCTCACCGTCGAGGAACCGCAGGTCCTCGACGAAGCAGCGCACCGCCGGCACGCCGAGCGCGCGGAACTGGGCGACGATGTGGTCCAGTTCGGTGTTCATGGTCAGGTAGCGGCTGTTCAGCACCGCCACTCCTCGTACCGTACGGCCGTTGCGGGCGGCCGAGGCGAGCATCGCCGCGGCGAACGAGTTCGGTTGCTCCAGCGGCATCGGCCGCCGGGCCAGCCCGAACCCGTCCAGCGCCGCCTGGATCCGGCTGCGCCCCGCCAGTTCCGCATAGTGGACGGCATAGGTGGCCGCGGCGGGGCACTGGGTGTTCAGCTCATAGATCAGCGGCCGGCCGGTGGCATCCAGCGTGAAGTCGTACCGGCAGGCCTGGATGTACGGGCGGTACTCGGCACCCAGCCGGATCAGCGAATCGTGCCGCGGGGCGAAGTTGAAGAAGGTACGCACCGATCGATCGGACAGGTAGAGCTCGATGGCACGTTCGAGCAACGGGAACAGCCGGCCGAACGCGTCGGTGATCCGGTCGTACGCCGGCTGGCCGATCAGCAGCGGCCGGGCGTCGGAGGGCACCGCCTTCTGTTCGTGCCGGATATCGCGGGCCAGCAATTCGCGAGTGAAGTAGTCGTTGTCGGCCCATACCTGGTCGCGATCCAGCAAGCTCGAGTAACTCTGATCGAGCAGGTTCGCGTAGCCGGATTGCTGCAGGGCGTCGATCAGCGCGATGGTGGATGTCATCGACCAAGCTGCCTTTCGGTTCGGTTGCGGCTCCGAGCGCTTGTGCATACGGGCTGTGCATATAGGGCAATGCTCGCCTAATCGGCGGATCACTCTATAGGCATGTGGCCGGCTTGTGGTCCGCGCCGCTCTTCCGCGATCGACTGCGATGAAAGTGCCGCCGGGATGGGAAGGATGGATCCGAGTCGCACGATCTGGGGAGGATGCCATGGCACGGGCGATCTGGAGCGGCGTGATCAGCTTCGGGCTGGTCTCGATACCGGTCGGCCTGTACACCGCGGTCCGGGAGCACGAGCCGTCCTTCCACCAGTTCCAGCAGGGCACCGAGGACCGGATCCGGTACAAGCGGGTGAACGAGCGCACCGGCCGGGAGGTCGACTACGGCGACATCGTGCGCGGCGCCGAGGTGGCCGACGGCAAGTACGTGATGCTCACCGACGAGGAGCTCGACTCGGTCGCGCCGGGCAAGTCCCGGTCGCTGGAGATCACCGGGTTCGTCGACCTGGCCGAGATCGACCAGACCTACTACGCCAAGCCGTACTACCTCGCGCCGGGCGGTGAGGAGGCGCAGCGGACGTACGCGCTGCTGCGGGACGCGATGGCCGAGGCGGGCCAGGCCGGCGTCGCGACGCTGGTGATGCACGGCAAGGAGCACCTGGTCGCGGTCCGGGCGGACGGCGACGCGCTCGTGCTGCAGACGCTGTACTTCGCCGACGAGGTGGTGGACCCGAAGGCCGAGCTGGACCTGCCGGGCCGGATCCGCTTCCGGCCCCAGGAGCTGAAGATGGCCGTCTCGCTGGTCGAGTCGATGGGCGCCGAGTGGCGGCCGCAGGACTACCGGGACACCTACACCGACCGGGTCAACGAGCTGATCGAGTCCAAGCGGTCCGGCGCGGAGTTCCAGCCCAGCGAGCCGGCGCCCGAGCCGACCAACGTGGTCGACCTGCTGGACGTGCTGCGCCGCAGCGTGGACGACGCCCGGTCGGCGCGCCGCGGTTCGGCCGGCTCGTCGACGCGGAAGGCATCCGGGACGAAGTCGGCCGCCAAGAAGGCCGGTGCCAAGGCGACGGCGAAGAAGGCCGGAGCGAAGTCGGCGAAGCAGGCACCGGCCAAGAAGGCGCCTGCCAAGAAGGCGCCTGCCAAGAAGGCACCGGCCGGGAAGTCAGCGGCAGCCAAGAAGTCGTCCGCCGCGAAGGCCACGGCCAAGAAGGCAGCAGCCGCCAAGAAGGCAGCGACCAAGAAGGCAGCCGTGCGGAAGGCGTCCTGAGCCGGGTCCGGTTCAGCCGTCGGCGAGCCGGGCCGGGAAGCCGCCGGTGGCGATCGGGCCCCACCGGATCAGCTCTACCCGGATCAGCGACTTGCCCTGGTCCAGCATCGCCTGCCGGTACTCGGCCCAGTCCGGGTGCTCGCCGGAGATCGCGCGGTAGTAGTCGACCAGTGGCTCGACCGCCTCCGGCAGGTCGATCACCTCGGCGTTGCCGTCGGCCTGCACCCAGGCGTCGCCGAAGTCGTCGGACAGCACCAGCACGCTGCACCGCGGGTCCCGGCGCAGGTTGCGCACCTTGGCCCGCTCCGGATAGCTGGAGATCACCACCCGGCCCTCGGCGTCCAGCCCGCCGGTCACCGGGGACGCCTGCGGGGCACCATCGGCCCGCCGAGTGATCAGGATCATCCGGTGCCGAGGCCGGATGAAATCGGCCAGCTCCGGACGTTCCACCTGGGTTTTCGTCGCGATGGTGCGTGCCATGCTCCCGATCATGCCCGACCGGGCCGAGGCTCATCGACCGACGTCCGGGTACTTCCCGGGCCAAGCACGCCTCGGTCCCCGAGCGAGAGACGCCTCGGTCCCCGAGCGAGAGACGCCTCGGTCCCCGAACGAGAGACGCCTCGGTCCCCGAGCGAGAGACATTGTCGTACCCCACCATTACTGTCAAAGATGACTTCGCGGGGCGGTCGAGCGCCGGGACTGACCGCGAACACATCGGGACGCACCGGGCCGGCTCAGGCCCAGCCCAGCTGTAGGGGAGCAGAAGAAGACCGTGGCTGACCGTCTGATCGTCCGTGGTGCGCGCGAGCACAACCTCAAGGACGTCCATCTCGACCTGCCCCGGGACGCCATGATCGTGTTCACCGGCCTGTCCGGGTCGGGCAAGTCCAGCCTTGCCTTCGACACGATCTTCGCCGAGGGTCAGCGCAGGTACGTGGAGTCGCTGTCGGCCTACGC
>DASUAC010000170.1:0-14385 GCA_035763985.1 Jatrophihabitans sp.
AACCTGGTTCCCGGGGCCGCTTCGGCTGTGGCTCGGCCGAGCGGCGGCTAGGTGCACGTGATGGAAGCGGACCTGGAAGTCCCGGCCCATTTGACGCCGCCCGCGGAGCCGTGCGACGAGAGGTAGCTGTAGATCACGGTGCCGGTCGGGCAGCTGACCAAGTCCGTATACAACTCGGAGCCGCCTAGCGCCGAACCACTGAAGCTGGTCAGCACCGTCCCGCTGCTGGTCCTCAGTTGCAAGGTGAAGGAGCCGTCGCACAGCATGTAGCCCACTCCCTCGGCGTACTTGCTGGAGGCGTCGTAGCTCGGCTGCTGCGCCTGCCCTACGCAGGCGCTTGTCGCCGCGCCGGCATCGGTGCTGGACAGCGCGAACGGCACCAATGCCGCTGCCCCGAGTAGACATGCCGCGCCCGAGCGACGCAATGCGGCGGAAAGAGGCATGCGGAACTCCTCCGGTTGTCGGGTTGTCTCATGAGTTGGTCGTCGGGCGGCTCATGAGTTGCCGAAGACTTACACCGGTAAAGAGGGACCCGCAATAGCTGCCGCCCTGCCGGGGCTAGCCGGGGGAGGCTCAGCGGGTGATCCGGTAGGCCGAGGTGTAGCCGTTGACCTGCATGCAGAAATCGATCGTCGGGCAGGAGATGTCCACGCCGGAGTAGCTGCCGCCGACCGGGGTGTCGACCGACATGCTCCAGTCGCTGCCGTCCCAGGTCAGCGCCTGGCCGGCGCCGTCGGCGTTGGCCAGCACGCACAGCTGCTGGTCCGGGCAGGACAGCGCCAGGTTGCCGTGCCGTTGCGGACCGGCCACCGGGGACCAGCCGCTGCCGTTCCAGGTGGCGAAGTTCGCCCCGGCGGCCAAGCAGAAGCCGGCGCTGACGCAGGACAGCCCGTCCGTGCCGGACCCACTGCCGCCGGCGACCGCCGACCAGACGGTGCCGTTGAAGGTGGCGGCGTTGCCGGAGAAGTCGGTGGCGGCGCAGAAGGTGTCGCTCGGGCAGCTCACCGCCGCGATGATCGAGCTGAACACCGTTACCGGCGCGGACCAGTGCACCCCGTCGAAGGTGGCCGCCTTGCCGTCCGCGCCGACCGCCACGCAGAACGACGGGTCGGCGCAGGACACCGCGGTCAGCTGCTTGCCGGGGTCCACCGCGACCGGCGCCGACCAGGCGGTGCCGTCGAAGGTGAGTGCCCGGCCGGCCGCGTCGACCGCCACGCAGCTGCTCGGCGGCGCGCAGGACACCGCGGTCAACGCGGTACCGCCGTCGACCTGGGCCGGGGCCGACCACGCGGTGCCGTCGTAGCTCAGCGCGTAACCGCCGGTGTCCACCGCGACGCAGAACGACGGGTCGGTGCAGGACACCCCGTCCAGGTCGCCGGGCAACAGATCCACCGGTTGCGGAGCCGACCAGCTCGAGCCGTCGAACATCGTCGCGGTGACGTGCGCCGAGGTGTCGATGACCGCGCAGTTGCCCGCGGCCGCGCAGGAGATCGCCGCCGCGCCGTACGGGTCGGCCGGCGCCGGCAGGGACCAGTTCGTGCCGTCGAAGCTGACCACCCGGCCGGCGCTGTCCACCGCGCGGCAGTCGGTGTTGCCGGCGCAGGACACCGACAGCAGGCTCTGCCCCGGATCCACGCCCGGCACGAGCGTCCAGCTGTTGGTGCCGAGCTGGGCCGCGGCGTCCTGGCCGACCGCGACGCACAGGCTGGCCGAGGCGCAGGACACCGCCCACGGCGCGAAGCCGGCGATGATGAACGGCGCCGCCCAGCCGGTGACCTGGTTGTAGGTGTACAGCCTGCCCAGGTGGTCGACGGCCCGGCACAGGTTCGCCGAGGCGCAGGACACCGACCGGAGGTCGCCGCCGGTCGCGGCCGCCGCCGACCAGCTGCTGCCGGTGAAGGTGCGGTAGCTGGTGCCGTCGGCGGCCAGGCAGAAACTGCTGGACGGGCAGGACACCTGCAGCTCCGCGGCCGTACCGGTGAAACCGGCCTGCTGGGTCCAACCGGTGCCGTCATAGCCGAACAGCTCGGCATCCCCGGCCGGACCCGCGCCGCCGGCCACGCAGAAGCTCGCCGAGGCGCAGGACACCGAGTACAGCGCGGTTGCCTGGGCCGCCCGGACCGGCGTACCCCACCGGCTGCCGTTCCACCGGGTTGCGAAACCGGCCTGCTGGGCGGCCAGGCAGAAGCTCGCGGTCGGGCAGGAGACGGCGGCCAGCCGGCCGTGCCGGGGATCGATCTCCTGGCCGCCGGTGTAGTGCAGCGGGTTCGGCACGCCGAGGTAGTAGCCCAGTACGTCGGCGATCACCACCAGGTTGCCCGCGGTGTTGTTGCGCAGTTGCAGCCGGCCGTCCGGGCCGAGCACGGTGGTCAGCTGCTGTTGCACGCTGGTCGCCGCGCCGAACGCCATCGAGGCCGAGCCGTTCCAGTCCTCGGTGCCGGGGAAGACCGAGATGGAACCGGCCTTGGCCGGGGTCAGCACCGTGTACCGGACGACCACGGCGGGCACGTCCCACCGGGGCACCCGGGCCACCCCGCTCACCGCGTCCCGGTACGCCTGGATCGGGATCACCTCGCCGGTGGCCAGCGGGTAGTCGTCGACGGTGCTCAACCGGCTGTCGAAGATCCGGGTGGGCGTGATCGGCTGGTAGGCACCGTAATCGCCCGGCGTACCGGCCAAGAAGTAGCCGATCAGGTCGAGCACCACCTGCACCGGCACCCCGGTGTTGTTCCGGATCATCGCCGCGCCGTCCGGGCCGAGGGTGACCGCCAGCACGTCCTGCTCCGACCGTCCGGCGGCGAAGCTCTCCGAGGCCGAGCCGTCCCAGGCCGCGTTGCTGGCCCAGGTCGAGACCGAGCCCGCGCGGGCCGGTGCGATCACGGTGAGGTTGGCGATCACCGCCGCCACCCCGGAGGCCGGCACGGCACCCCGGCCGGCGATCTGCATCCGGGTCACCGAGGCCGGCGCAAGCGGATGGTCGGGCCGGGTGTCGAAGGCCCGTTGCAGCGGAATCGACTGGAACGCCCCGGGCACGCTCGCGGTGCCGCCGGTGTAGTAGCCGACCACGTCGCCGATCACCTGGATGGTGGAGGCGATGTTGTTGCGCACCGCCAGCGAACCGTCCCCGCCCAGCTTCGCGGTGATCATGTTCTGCTTGGCCTGCCGGGCGGCGAAGCTGATCGAGGCGGCCCCGTTCCAGGCGGTGTCACCCGGGAACACCGAGATCGAACCGGCCCGCGCCGGGCCGAGCACGGTCATGTTCACCGTCACCGCGGACGCGTCCGCCGGGATGGTGCCCTGGCCGGCCACCGGGAACCGGACGACCCGGGCCGAGGCCAGCCCGCCGCTGGTCCGGGTGTCCAGCACCCGGACGGTGTGCACCGCGTGGAACGTGCCCGCGGGCTGCGCCACCGAGGGAGCAGCCACCGCCGGTGCCGTGGTCAGTGCCGTGCAGCCGGCCAACACGCCGGCCAGGCAAGACAGGACGGCGATCAGCCTGCGCATGCAGCTTCCCCCGGCAGCAGTCCGGCCGCGAGCCGGATCCAGCGCGCCCGTGTTTGGGCGCACACAGGAGCTTAACGGTGGCGGGCCGGGATCGGAGAAATTCGGTCGAACTCACAGCGATCCGGTGGCCGCGCCAGCGCGTGGCTCAAACAGGGATCACCCGCAGCCCGTTCGCCGCCAAGCTCGGGCGGTGGGCTGCCCTCAGGTGGGATCCGGCATCGCGGTCAGGCCACCGGTCGGCAGCACGTCGCCGCCCGAGTCGATCGGGTGCGGCATCAGCACCACCGGGCAGGGCGCCTGGAACACCAGCTGCGGAGCGATCCAGCTCTTGGCCAGCGTGCTCCGGCCGGCTCGCGGCGAGTCGAGCACCAGTAGCTGGGCCCCGACCGCGGCGGTCAGCAGCACCGTCGCGGGCGAACCCCGGCGCAGCGCGAACTGCACGCCGAGTTCGTCCAGGTCGCCCACCGCGGCGGTCAGCTGCTCGAGTATCCGCTGCCGTTCCTCGGCGAAGGCCTGCTCGACCGGTACCGCGGAGACGGCCGGCGGCCGGCCGCCGGGTGCGGCCGGCGCACGCGGGCCCCGCCAGGCGGTGACCGCCAGCACCCGGCTGCGCCGGAGCTGCGCCTCGGCCACCGCCCAGCGCACCGCGTCGACCGATCCGGTACGCCGGCTCACCCCGACCACGATCGGGCTGACCAGATCGCTCTCGGTCATGCGCCGGCCGTGGCCGATTCGGTGCTCGGACGCGCCAGGGTGATCGGGTCGGCGATCTCCTCCAGCGACTTGCGCTCGGCGTCGATGGCGAGCACCGCGGCGACGATGCCGCCGACGATCATCACGGCGGCGCCCAGGTAATAGCCGGCGGTGAGCGGGCCACGGTCCGGGTTCGGGTTGTTCGCCCCGCCGATCAGGTGGCCGTACAGCGAGGTGGCGACGGCACCGAAGACCTGGGCGATCGAGAAGAAGAACGAGATCGCCTGACCGCGCAGTTCCAGCGGGAAGATCTCACTCACCGTCAGGTACGCCGAGGACGCGCCGGCCGAGGCGAAAAAGAAGATCACGCACCAGAAGATGGTCTGGGTGGTGGCGTTCAGGTGGCCGCCGCCGAACAACGCCGCCGAGATCGCCAGCAGCACGCCGGAGATCAGGTACGTACCGGCGATCATCTTCCGCCGGCCGATGGTGTCGAACAGCCGGCCGAGCAGCAGCGGACCGGCCAGGTTGCCCAGCGCGAACGGCAGGAAGTAGTAGCTGGTCTGCGACTTGGACACCCCGAAGAAGTGCTGCAGCACCAGGGCATAGGAGAAGAAGATCGCGTTGTACAGGAAGGCCTGGGTCGCCATCAGGGTGAAGCCCAGCGCGGTCCGGCGGGGATAGCGGCGCAGGAACGTGCGGGCCAGCTCCGGGTACGGAATCCACTTCTGCGGGACGATGTCGATGGCCTTCTTCTCGTCCACCGGGGGCAGCTCGTGCCCGTCGGCGCGCAGCCGGTCCTCGATGTCGTCCACCGTCCGGTTGGCCTCGTCGGCGTAGCCGTGCGTCATCTGCCAGCGCGGGCTCTCCGGGATGTGCCGGCGCAGCCCGATGATCAGCAGGCCGAGCACCGGGCCGATGAAGAAGCCGATCCGCCAGCCCCACTGCTCGGACGGGAAGTGCGGGGACAGCAGGTAGAGGTTCGCGCAGGCGCCGAGTGCCGCACCGCCCCAGTACGTGCCGTTGATCGCGATGTCGACCCGGCCGCGGTAGTGCGACGGGATCAGCTCGTCGATCGCGGAGTTGATCGCCGAGTACTCCCCGCCGATGCCGACGCCGGCGATGAACCGGAACACGCCCAGCACCGCCAGGTTCCAGGACAGGCCGGCCAGTCCGCTGCCGACCAGATAGATGGCCAGGGTCAGGATGAAGATCTTGCGCCGGCCCACCCGGTCGGTGATCCGGCCGAAGAACAGCGCGCCGACCACCTCACCGATCAGGTAGACCGAACCCAGCGCGCCGACGGCGGCGTTCGATACGTTCAGATCCTGCTGGAAGCCGGCCTGCGAAACGATCTGGATCTCCAGGCCGTCCAGGATCCAGGACACGCCCAGGCCGACCACGATCAGCCAGTGGAACCTGGCCCAGGGCAGACGGTCGAGCCTGGCGGGTACCAGGCTGCGAACCGGACGGGTGGCTTGCTCGACTCCGACTGCGGCGGACACGACTCACCTCTTGCAGTTGAGCCCGCTGGCTATTCAGCTGGTTGCTACCCCCGGGGGCAGCTCGCTAGCTAGTGTGCCCGGGCCACCCGGTGTTCATCCCGATCTGTCCGAAGACGTCGGATCGGCAGTTCACCCTCGCCCTGGGCCGGCCCGGTCCGGCGCGGTTCGGCCTTGTCAGCTCAGCTCATTCTCGATTGCTGCAGCTGCCCGCCGGTCGTCCGGCGGCGGTTCAGTTCAGCCCGACGTCCACCGGATAGGTGGACAGCAGCGACAGCGGCGCGGACTGCCGGCGCAGCACCGACCGCCAGAGCGTGCCGGGGTGCGGGGAGAACACGTCGTCCAGGCCGCCGGCCACCACGAACCAGCCGCCCCGGGCGATCTCGTCCTCCAGCTGCCCGACGTTCCAGCCGGCGTGCCCGGCGAACACCCGCAGGCTCTGGGAGTAGATCGCCACGTCGGCGGCCGGGGCGTCCAGGTCGACCAGCGCCAGCCCTCCGCTGACCGCGCGCAGGCCGGTGCCGGCCGCCGCGGTGGCCGCCAGCCGGCCCAGCCCCAACGCCCCGTCGCGCTGCACCGGGCCGCCGTTGAAGACCACGGCCGGCTCGCTCATCACGTCCTGCCAGTCCGGCAGGATATGGCCCACCGGGGTGTGCGACGGCCGGTTCACGATGACCCCGACGCTGCCCGTCTCGTCGTGCTCGATCAGGAAGACCACCGTCCGGAAGAACTCCGGATCGGCGAGGTCAGGTGCGGCGATCAGCAGTCGATGGGCAGCAGGAGGCAGCTGCCAGCTTTCCTCGGCGGTCACAGCTACATCATCCTGCACCGTACGCGGTCCGGGAGCGCTACCTTCGATATAGCTGGTAGCAGTACCAGTTGTACGGAAAGGACCCGCGCCGTGCCGACTGTCACCCAGGCTCGCTCCGGGGTCAAGCCGGTATGGCGCCAGTTGGCGCGGCGGCGGGACTACCGGTCGCTGCTCACGGTGCGGCTGGCCGGCCAGTTCGCCGACGGGGTCTTCCAGGCCTCGCTGGCCGGTGCCATCCTGTTCAATCCCGAACGGGCCGCGCACGCCGCCGACATCGCGGCCGGTTTCGCGGTGCTGCTGCTGCCGTACTCGCTGATCGGCCCGTTCGCCGGCGTGCTGCTGGACCGCTGGTCCCGGCAGCGGGTGCTGGTCGGCGCCAACCTGCTGCGGGCGCTGCTGGTCTGCGCGGTGGCCGGCGAGATCGGAGCCGGGGTGCACGGGCAGCCGTTCTACCTGAGCGCGCTGGTGGTCGTCTCGGTGAACCGGTTCGTGCTGTCCGCGCTGTCGGCCGGCCAGCCGCACGTGGTGCCGTACGAGCAACTGATCTCGGCCAACGCCATCTCCACCACCGCCGGTGCCCTGGCGACCGCCGCCGGCGGCGGGACCGCCATCGGTATCCGGGTGCTGGCCGGCCGGGGCGACGTCGGCTACGCCATGATCGCGCTGGGCGCGGCGGTGTGCTACGCCCTGGCCGGGCTGGCCGCCCTGCGGTTCCAGGCCCGGCAACTCGGCCCGGACGAGCAGACCCGCGCCCGTCGCGAGTCGATCCGGCACGTACTGCGTGGCATGCTCGCCGGCGGCCGGCACATCCGCAGCCGGCCGGCGGTGTGGCGTGCCTTCCTGGTGATCGGCGTGCACCGGTTCTTCTACGGGGTGATGGTGATCTGCACCCTGCTGCTGTACCGCAACTACTTCACCGACTCGGGCCTGCTGCGGGCCGGCCTGACCGGCATCGGCCAGCTGGTACTGGCGACCGCGGCCGGCGGCGGGCTGGCCGCGCTGATCAGCCCGGCCGCCGCCCGGCGCTGGGGCTACGCCCGGTGGTCGGGCGGCCTGCTGATGATGTCCGCGGTGGTCGAGGTGACGCTCGGCCTGCCGTTCCGGCTGGCGACCTTCCTGCCCGCCGCCGCGTTGCTCGGACTGGCCGCGCAGGGCGTGAAGATCTGTGTGGACACGATCACCGCGCAACAGGTCGACGATGATTTCCGCGGCCGGGTGTTCTCCATCTACGACATGGTGTTCAACCTGGTGTTCGTGGCCGCCGCGGTGGTGACCGCGCTGATGCTGCCGGAGGACGGCCGGTCCAGCGTGGCGCTGATCGTCATCGGGGTCAGCTACTTCGTCACCGGCGGCGCCTACCTGCTGGCCGCCGAGCCGGCCCGGGACGAGCTCGCGGCGGACGGCGCCGAGATGCAGGTCGCCTGACCCGCTCAGCCGGTGCTCCGCGGGATGCGACGTCGTCCGGTGGCTCAGCCGTCGAGCCGGTAGCCGCTCTTCTGGTCGATCACCATGCAGAAGTTCAGCGTGGGGCAGGACACGTGGATGAAGTCGGGGATGTTGAGGCGGATGAGCGGCATGCTCCACTCGGCGCCGTCCCAGCCACTGGGCTGGAGCTCGTCGCTGACGATGCAGGCGAAGGCAGCCGGGCACGACACGCTGACCACCCGGTGGTTGCTGGGTGCGTGCGCACTCAGCCAGCTGGTGCCGTTCCAGACGGCCGAGTACCCGACGGTCCCGTACTGGCAGAAGGTCGAGGACACGCAGGAGACGGAGATCTGGTTCCGGCCGACGTTGCTGGCGGTTCCGGACCACTGGGAACCGTTCCACCGGTACCAGCCGTCCGCCCAGGCCATGCAGAACGTGCTGGTCGGGCAGGACACCGCGGAGGTCTCCGCCTGCGCGTTGAGCACGGTGCCGGTGTCCCAACCGGTGCCGTTGAAGCGGTACGCCCGGCCTTGGAAGCTCACCGCCACGCAGAAGCTCACGCTGGCGCAGGAGATCGAGGTGAGGCCCTCGTTCGGGGCGACGTCGTCCGGTGCCGACCACTGCGTGCCGTCATAGCTGGAAACCGAATGGCCCCCGACGCCCATGCAGAAGGTCGGGCTCACGCACGACAGCGCGTTCTGCGCGGCGTTCGAGCTGAACGCGGCGCTCCAACTGCTGCCGTCGTAGCGGAAGGCCCGGCCGCCGCCGGTGTTGCCGGCGCCGGCCAGCGCCATGCAGAAGCTGGCTGAGGTGCAGGAGACATCCGTGAGGAGCGAGTTCGGGTCGACCGCCGCCACGGACGCCACCTGCAACCGGTTCTGCACCCCGGCGAAGTAGCCCACGATGTCCGCTATCACCGACAGCGTGCCCGAGCTGTTGTTCCGGATCCGGATCGGGCCCTCCGGCGGGATCCGGACGGGGACGAGCCGCTGCACGGTGCGCCCGGCCGTGAAGCTGACCGTGGCCTTGCCGTCGAAGGTACGGTCACCGGCGAACACCGAGACGGAGCCGGACTGCTTCGGTGACACCACGGTGAGCAGGATCGCGTCGGCCCGGACGCCGAAGTCCGGCGACTGCACGGCGGAATAGACATTGCTGTAGCTGTGGGTGCCCAGGGTCGGCACCGTCCGCTGTTGGCCGGCATCGAACGGCCCGGTGGACTGGTCGTAGGTCCGGCTATCGAAGATCCGGTCCCGGGAGATCGGGACGTAGCCGCCGGTGGCGGGCGGCGCACCGCCGACGTAGTAGCCGGCGAGGTCGATGACCAGTTGCAGCGGGGCCACGCCGTTGTTGCGCACCGTGAACGTCCCGTCGCTGCCGAGCTGGGCGGTCAGCATGCTCTGCTCGGTGTGGTCCGCGGTGAAGCTGACCGTCGCGGAGCCGTCCCAATCGGTGCCGGTCGGGAAGACCGAGAGCGAGCCGCTGACAGCCGGACTGAGCACGGTGAGGTTGACCGCGGCGGCGCTCACGTTCGACGCCGGGACGGCGCCCTGCCCGGTCACCGGCACACTGACGCTGTCCCCGTACGCCAGCGGTTGCGACCCGGCTGCCCGGGTGTCATAGATGCGCTGCAGCGGCACCGGCTGGTAGCCGCCGGGAACGGCCGGGCCGGCGGTGTAGTAGCCCACCGCGTCGGCCACCAGCTGCACCGCCGACGGGCTGTTGTTGCGCACCGAGACCGCCCCGTCGCTGCCGAGCTGGGCGGTCACGGTGTTCTGCTGGGTGCTGGCCGCGCCGAAGCTCACCGTGGCCGCGCCGGACCAGGTGGTGCCCGACGGGAACACCGAGATGGAACCGGACGCGGCCGGGGTCAGCACGGTCAAGATCACCGTCACCGCCGAGATGCCGGAGGCAGGCAGGCCGGCCACGCCCTGGACCGGGATCCCAACCGTGGCACCCGACCCGATCGGATGCGAGGTCCGGGTGTCGAAGATCCGGGTCGGGTTCAGCGGTTCGTAGGCACCCGCCGCCGGGGTGAGGTTTTGCGGTGCCGCGACGGTGAGGTTTTGCGGCGCCGCGACGGCGGTCGGCAGCACCAGCGCGGTGGCCGGAGCGATCAGCGCGCCGGCCAGCAGCAACGGTGCGGCCAGGCGAGCAAGGGGGGTACGCATCGGTCCACCTCCACGCGTACCGGCGTACCCGGCCCGCGGGCGGTCAAACTACGCCGGGAACCGGCGACCGTAAACAGTCCCCTCCAGGATTGGACGAAAGATGGACGGTTACCCGCTGTTCCGTATCCGTGAAGGGCTCGGCGATCCGCGCCACCGGACTCGGCAATCGCGCCACCGATCGCGGCGATCCGCGCCACCGATCACGGCGATTCACGGCCGGTTCGCGGCCCACCAGTCCCGCAACTCGGCCTCCGCGGCCTCCGGGCCGAGCGGGCCGCGTTCCATCCGTACGGCGAGCAGATGCTTGTACGCCTTGCCCACCAGCGGGCCGGGCGGGATGTCCAGGATCCGCATGATCTCGGTGCCGTCCAGGTCCGGCCGGATCGCGTCCAGCTCCTCCTGCTCGCGCAGCCGGGCGATCCGGACCTCCAGGTCGTCGTAGGTGGCGGCCAGCGCGGCGGCCTTGCGCTGGTTACGGGTGGTGCTGTCCGACCGGACCAGCTTGTGCAGCCGCGACAGCAGCGGCCCGGCGTCGGTGACGTAGCGGCGCACCGCCGAATCGGTCCACTCACCGCGGCCGTAGCCGTAGAAGCGCAGGTGCAGGAACACCAGCCGGGCGATGTCCTCGGTGAGGTCCTTGCCGAACTTGAGCGCCTTCAGCCGGTTGCGGGCCAGCCGGGCGCCGACCACCTCGTGGTGGTGGAAGGTCACCTGCCGGCCGCCGCCCGGCGCCTCGACGAACCGGCGGGTGGCCGGCTTGCCGATGTCGTGCAGCAGCGCGGCCCAGCGCAGCACCAGATCCGGCACCGGCTCGCCGTCCGGCCCCTTGTCCTCCAGGCCGATCGCCTGGTCCAGCACCTGCAGGGTGTGCGCGTAGACATCCTTGTGCTGGCCGTGCTCGTCGGCGGCCATCCGCAGCGCCGGCAGCTCCGGCAGCACCTGCTCGGCCAGGCCGGTGTCGACCAGCAGCTCCAGGCCGCGCCGGGGGAACGCTCCGAGCATCAGCCGGTTCAGCTCGGCCTGCACCCGCTCGGCGGTGATCCGGGTGATCTCGCCGGCCAGCTCGGTCAGCGCGGCCACCACCTCGTCGGCCACCGTCACCCCCAGCTGGCTGACGAACCGGGCCGCCCGCAGCATCCGCAGTGGATCGTCGCCGAACGACTCGGCCGGCGCCGCCGGAGTGCGCAGTACGCCCCGGGCCAGGTCGGCCAGCCCGCCGTACGGATCGACGAAAACCCGGTCGGCCACCGAGACCGCCATCGCGTTCATGGTGAAGTCCCGGCGCAGCAGGTCCTGCTCCACCGAGTCGCCGAACTGCACCTGCGGATTGCGGCTGACCCGGTCGTAGCGGTCCGCCCGGAAGGTGGTGATCTCGCAGGCCTGGCCCCCTACCTGGGCCCCGACGGTGCCGTAGGCGATGCCGGTGGTCCAGGTGGCCGAGGCCAGCCCGTCCAGCACCTGCAGCACCTGCTCCGGCCGGGCGTCGGTGGTGAAGTCCAGGTCGTTGACCGTACGTCCCATCAGCGCGTCCCGGACCGGACCGCCGACCAGGTAGAGCTGATGGCCGGCCGCGGCGAACGCCTCGCCGAGCCGGACGGCAGGGGCCGGGATGTCGATCAGATCGCCGGGATTGCCGGTCATGAGTGCTGCTGACGCCTTCCGTTGTGCTGGCTAGCGCGCCGGCCGTCCGGGCGCTTGGGCGGACCCGCGGCACCAACCTCGGCCGGACCCGCGGCGACTTGTCTTGGCCTGACCCTACTGAGGAGGCCAAGTAGCATCGGAGCATGTCCCGCGCGTCGTCCACCAGGCGTCCGCGGCTTCCCCGGGTCGACGAAACCAGCGCCGGCGGCCTCGTGCTCGACATGTCCGGCTCGGTGCCGATGGGTGCCCTGATCGGCCGGACGAATCGCCGTGGCCGGTTGCTCTGGTCACTGCCGAAGGGACACCTGGAGGACGGCGAGACGCTGGAGCAGGCGGCCGTCCGCGAGGTGGCCGAGGAGACCGGCATCACCGGCGCCATCATCGGCGAGCTGGGCACCATCGATTTCTGGTTCGTGGTGGACGGCCGCCGGGTGCACAAGACGGTGCACCATTACCTGATGCGCGCGGTGGGTGGCGAGCTGTCCGACGCCGACATCGAGGTCACCAAGGTGGCCTGGTTCCCGCTGCCCGAGATCGCTGAGCAACTCGCCTATTCGGACGAACGGCACCTGCTGGACCAGGCCACCGTGCTGCTGCGGGACACCGCCTGATGCGCCGGCTGCTGGCGCTGCTGGCAGCGGCGCTCATCGTCGGCAGCAGCGCCGCTCCGGCGCTGGCGGCGAACCGGCCTGCCAACGACGTTCCGGCCGTGACGGCTGCCAACGACGTCCCGGCCGTGACGGCTGCCGGCCCGGTGGCGGCTGCCGGCGCGGAAGCGGCTACCGGCCCGGTGGCGGCCCGCGGGCCGGTGGCCGCCGGCGGGCACACGGTGAGCCGGCCGGTGACGGCCACCGGCACCACCGCTCCGGTCACCGTCACCCTCAACGCGATGGCGCCGCGCAGCCCCGACCCGAGCAAGTACGAACAGCCGGTGGTGTTCGCGGTCACCCTGACCAACAACACCGACACCAGCTATTCCGACATCCAGTTGAGCCTGCAACGCGGCCTGCCGATCACCCAGCAGAACCTGCTGGACAACGCCGTCTCCCATCCGCCGCAGACGGACTATCTGGTGGCCGACCCACTGGACCTGCAGCGTCCGTTGCCGGCCCATGCCAGGCTCAGCGCCAGCTACCGGACCACCGTCGGCGGCATGTGCCTGTGCTTCGACGGGGTGTACCCGTACGCGGTGGTGGCCTCGGCGGTCAGCGATGCGAATGCCGGCTTCGCCGAGGTCGGCCGTACCCAGGTCTTCGTGCCGTCCTTCCAGCAGCCGCCGCAGCCGGTCTCGGTCGGCTGGGTCTGGCCGCTGCTGGACAAGCCGCACCGGTCGGTGGACAGCGACGTGTTCCTCGACGAGAGCCTGGCCGGCGAGGTGGGCCCGGGCGGCCGGCTGGACCGGGCACTGCAGGTGGCCGAGCTGGTGGCCGGCCGGGTCCGGCTGACCCTGGTGGTCGACCCGGATCTGCTGGACAGCCTGGCGGTGATGGCCAAGGGCTACCGGGTACGCAAGGGCACCGGCACCGTGCCGGGCACCGGCGGCGCGCTGGCCGCCGGCTGGCTGGCCCGGTTCAAGGCGGTCGCGGTGCAGCACGACGTGTCGCTCACCGGCTACGCCGACCCGGACGTGAACGCGCTGACCCGGGCCGGCATGCCGTTCGCCACCACCCTGGATCCGCAGGTACG
Source organism: Jatrophihabitans sp. (assembly GCA_035763985.1). GTDB lineage: Bacteria > Actinomycetota > Actinomycetes > Mycobacteriales > Jatrophihabitantaceae > Jatrophihabitans_A. Next base: position 13,434 of record DASUAC010000170.1, read on the forward strand.
GGCCCGGATCGCGCCGTACCTGGACGGGACGCCGGAGACCAACTCGCTGGCCTGGCCGGCCGGCGGCGCGTTGACCAGCAAGGCGCTGGACGCACTGGTCGGCAGCGGGGCGGGCACCGTACTGCTCAGCGACACGGCGCTGCCCGGCGGCAACCAGACCGAGCCCCGGCCGGACGCGGTGTCGCCGCTGCCCACCGCGGCCGGTAGCGCGACCGCGCTGGTCACCGACTCGGGCCTGCAGGCCACCGTGCAGCGGGCGCTCAAGCTGGGCGCGGCCCCGGCGAACGACCAGCAGACGCTGCTGGCCCGGCTGGCCATCCGGGCCGCCCAGGAGCCGGGCAGCAAGCACTTCGTGGTGATCGCCCCGGACCGCTACGTCGACACCGACCCGGCCGCCGCGGCCCGCACCATCGAGTCGGTGATCGGCACCGGTTGGAGTGCGCCGATCTCGCTGCCGACGGCGCTGAGCACGGTGCTGCCGGCCGACCGCGGGGCGCTGAACACCGCCGCGGAGAAGCCGGCGGCCGAGATCAGCCCGCAGCAACTGTCCGACCTCGCCGTGGTCCAGCAGCGGGTCAGCTCGATGAACGAGGCGCTGCACGACAACGACGCCTCCGCGCTGCTGCTGGCCGGTTTCAACCTCGGCATCCAGCGCGGGGAGTCCAGTGCCTGGCGCAGCGACCGGGCCGGCGGCGCACGGGTCACCGCGCAGCTGCTCAGCCGGATCGACAGCATCGCCGGCGCGGTGCACCTGGTGCAGCCGGCCGACGGCACCTACAGCCTGTCCTCCACCCAGTCGCCGATCGTGGTCACGGTGGCCAACCAGCTGCGCAAGCCGGTCACCGTACGGGTGGTGGTGACGCCGGTGAACTCCTCCGTCGGCTTCTCCGCACCCGCCTACCTCACCGAGACCATTCCGGCCCGAAGCAACGAGACCGTCCGGATTCCGACC
>DASUAC010000171.1:0-3665 GCA_035763985.1 Jatrophihabitans sp.
CGGCGACGCGAACGCACCCGGGCTGGGCGTGACGATCGTGGCCACCCTGATCGCGTTCGTGGTGGGGCTCGCCTCGATCGCCTGGTTGCTGCGCTACGTCGCCCGGCATTCAACGTTCATCTTCATCGCCTACCGGATCGCGCTGGGCGCGACGGTGCTGGGCCTGCTGGCGACCGGCGCGGTCGCGGCGGGGTGAGCTGATGACCACGGTGTTCCTGCTCCGGCACGGCCTGACCAAGCTGACCGGTCCGGTGCTGGCCGGACGCACCCCCGGCGTGAAGCTGGACGAACGCGGCCGCCGGCAGTCGCGGGCGGCCGCCGAGCGGCTGGCGGTGCTGCCGCTGGCGACCGTGGTGACCAGCCCGCTGGACCGCTGCGCCGAGACCGCCCGGGCGGTGCTGGCCGGCCAGCGCGCGGCCGGCCGCACCCCGGCACGGCGGACCGACCGCCGGCTGCTGGAGTGCGACTACGGCGACTGGACCGGCCGGCAGATCAAGAGCCTGGTCAAGGATCCGCTGTGGCCGGTGGTGCAATCGCATCCGTCCGGGGTGACCTTCCCGAACGGTGAGTCGATGTCGGCGATGGCCGACCGGGGCGTCCGGGCGATCCGTGACCTGAGCGCGAAGGTGGCCGCCGAGCACGGCGAGCACGCGGTGTGGCTGGCCTGCAGCCATGGCGATCTGATCAAGGCGATCCTGGCCGACGCGCTCGGCATGCACCTGGATCTGTTCCAGCGGATCGTGGTCGACCCGGGCTCGATCTCGGCCGTCCGGTACGCGGCCGGCCGGCCGTTCGTGCTGTTCAGCAACAGCGTGAGCGGTGACCTGAGCCCGTACGTCCCGGTGCCGCCGAAGCCCGGCCGGCGCCGGCGTACCGCCGCGGACGCCACGGTCGGCGGCGGTGCCGGCGCCGGCACGGTCTGACCTGCCGGGTGCACCATAAATAGCCCAAACCGTCGCTAGCTGGAGCCGTATTTGCGCGCTACGCTGCTGTTCTGCGGGTTTGCGGCGCACATATATTGGGTAATCCGGTCTATCAGGTAATCCGATCTGTCGGGAGCCAAGATGACTATCGCCAACAGAGCTCGTGAATCAGAACTTGTCGAGCAGCCCAACATGCGCAGGCACCTCGGTCCGGTCAGCCTGCTGTTCTCCGGGGTCGGTGCGATCATCGGTTCCGGCTGGCTGTTCGGGGCGATGACCGCGGCCGGGCTGGCCGGCCCGGCGGCCGTCCTGTCCTGGATCATCGGCGGGGCGATGATCCTGCTGATCGCCTTGGTCTATGCCGAACTCGGCACGATGTTCCCGCTCTCCGGCGGAGTGATCCGGTTCCCGCACATCTCCTTCGGCGGCTTCGCCAGTTACACGGTCGGCTGGGTCACCTGGATCGCGGCCGCGACCGTGGCGCCGATCGAGGTGGAGGGCGCGCTGCAGTACGCCACCCGGTACGCCCCGTTCACCCAAAAGCACATGGTCGGCGGCGAGACCACGCACACCCTGACCGGCGTGGGCTATCTGCTCGCGGTGCTCGGCCTGGCGTTCTTCGTGGTCGTCAACTACTACGGCATCCGGTGGTTCGCCAAGGTCAACAACGTGGCCGTGTGGTGGAAGCTCGGCGTGATCGTGCTGGTGGTGATCGCCTTCATGGGCACCGAATTCCATCCCGGCAACTTCACCAGCCACGGCTTCAGCACCGACGGCATCCACGGGGTGCTGACCGCGATCGCCACCGGCGGCATCGTCTTCTCCTACCTGGGCTTCCGGCAGGGCGTGGAGCTCGCCGGGGAGACCGACAACCCGCGGCGCAACGTGCCGATCGCGGTGCTCGGATCGGTGCTGATCACCGCCCTGATCTACGTGGCGCTGCAGATCGCCTTCATCACCGCGGTGCACCCGAGCGCGTTGTCGCACGGCTGGTCGGGCTTGGAGGGCCAGCTGCAGAACAGTGCCGGGCCGCTGGCCTCGATCGCCGGCACGATCGGGCTGGGTTGGCTGGCCACCCTGCTCTACATCGACGCGGTGATCTCACCGGCCGACACCGGGCTGGGCTACATGACCGTGACCGGCCGGCTCAGCTACGCGATGGGCCGCAACGGCACCGCACCGCGCGCACTGGCCCGCACCACCTCGCGCGGGGTGCCGCTGGTCAGCCTGCTGCTGGCCTTCGTGGTCGGGCTGATCGTCCTGCTGCCGTTCCCGAGTTGGCAGCAGCTGGTCGGCTTCATCACCTCGGCCACCGTGCTGTCCTTCGGATCCGGCCCCCTGGTGCTGGCCGCCCTGCGCCGGCAACTGCCCGACCACGACCGGCCGTTCCGGCTGCCGGCCGGCAACGTGATCGCGTTCCTGGGCTTCTACTCGTCCAACCTGATCGTCTACTGGGCGGGCTGGACCACCAACTGGAAGCTGTTCGTGGCCGTTGCCCTCGGCTTCGTGGTGCTGGCCGTCCTGCAGCTGCGGCCCGGCCGCGACGGCCGGCCGGCGATGGACTGGCGGGCCGGTGCGACCTGGGTGTTGCCGTGGCTGGGCGGGCTGTGCCTGATCAGCTACCTCGGTGACTACCCGGAGCACAGCGCGCATGCCGGGAACACGTCGACGATCGGCTTCGGCTGGGGTTTCCTGGTGATCTTGGCGCTGTCGGCCGTGGTGTACTTCCTCGCGCTTCGCCAGCGCCTGCCCGTCGAGCAGGTCGAGACGAAGCGGGCGGAGACCGCCGCGGAATCCGCTCTCGACGAGGCTCTCGACGAGCATCAGCTGGTCGACGCTCGCGCCGAGCGGAGTACCCCGGCTTGAGCCGCGCCGAGCGGCTCGGGCGGACGCGCTGACGGGAGCTGGTGGCGGCAGCGGCACGGGATGGCGCCGTCTACCCTGGTAGCGATGACTCGCCAGATCCACTTCTTCGACCAACCCCGCCGCTTCGTCGTAGGCACCGTGGGCCAGCCCGGTGAGCGCACCTTCTTCCTGCAGGCTGTCGACGGCGGCCGGGTGATCAGCGTGGCGCTGGAGAAGGCCCAGGTCTCGGTGCTGGCCGAACGGATGGAGCAGTTGCTGGCCGAGATGTCGATCCGGGCCGGCATCGAACTGCCGGAGGACCTGGAGTCGGACACCGAGCCGCTGGAGAGCCCGATCGACGAGGAGTTCCGGGTCGCCGCGATGGGACTTGCCTACGACAGCGAGTCGAACCTGATCGTGGTCGAGGCCCAGGCGCCGGCCGAATCGGCCGAGGAGGCCGAGGCGACGCTGCTGGAGGACACCGAGGACGGCCCGGACGCATTGCGGGTACGGCTGGCGCACCCGGCCGCGGCGGCCTTCATCGAACGGGCCCGGCGAGTGGTCTCGGCGGGCCGGCCGCCCTGTCCGCTGTGCAACCAGCCACTGGACCCGCAGGGCCATATCTGCCCGCGCAACAACGGATATCGGCGCCGGTCGGGAACGAGTGGATGAGCTGACCGCTCCGGTGGCCATGCCGGCCGCGGACGCGTTGACGTTGCTGGAACGGGGCGAGATCAGTGTGGAGGGCCGGATCACCTCGGCCTCGAACGCCACCCTGTACTGCCGGGTGGAGCTGGACGGGATCGCGGCCGCCTGCGTGTACAAGCCGGTGTCCGGCGAGCGGCCGCTCTGGGACTACCCGGACGGCACGCTGGCCGAGCGCGAGGTGGCCTGCTT
>DASUAC010000172.1:0-7525 GCA_035763985.1 Jatrophihabitans sp.
GTCGTCGCCGCGGGCGAGCGCGCGCCCCGGCTCGTGGCGCAGCCCTTCGGCGATGCGACCGCGCCGCTCGATCCCGGTGGGCCACATCTTCCGTGGTTCCAGCACGACCTGTTGCGCCTTGAGGTGCTGCCACGCGGCCCGGACCGTCTCCTCGGCCGGCGTCGTCCCCGGTGGGGGCAGCCGTCCGGTGCACACGGCGCAGCGCCCGCAGTCGACCGCACCCGGATCGTCAAGCTCGCTGCGCAGGACGCGCATCAGACACCGCGCCCCGGACTGGTACTCGCGCATGACCTGCTGCTCGCGCCGGCGGGCCGCGGCGATGCCGGCGTACCGCTCGGCGTCGTACCGCCACTGCTGCCCGGTCGCCGCCCAGCCGCCGTCGACCCGCTCGACCGCACCGTCGACGTCCAGCACCTTGAGCAACGATTCCAGGCGTCCGCGCCGCAACCCGCTCTCGACCTCGAGCTTCGGCAGGCTCATCGGGCCGGCGGCGAGGCGGTCCAGCACCGCGCGTACCTTCTCCGGCGGTGGGAAGGCGGTGGAGTCGAAGTAGGCCCAGATCCGCTCCTGCGCGGCGGTCGGCAGCAGGACCGCGGCGGCCGACTCCAGCGCGCGCCCGGCCCGGCCGACCTGCTGGTAGTACGCGATGGGCGACGACGGCGCGCCGAGGTGGACGACGAACCCGAGGTCGGGCATGTCGAGCCCCATGCCGAGCGACGACGTGGCCACCAGCGCGCGCAGGTCATGGCGGAGCAGCGCGCCTTCGAGCTCGACCCGTTCCTCCGGCGGGGTGGCCGAGGAGTAGGCGGCGACATCCAGCCCCCGGCTGCGCAGGAACTCGGCGAGCTGCGTGGTCTCGTCGACGGTCAGCGTGTAGATGATGCCGCTGCCGGGGAGATCCTCACCGGCCAACGCGTCGGCGATCCAGGCGTAGGCGGTCGGCAGATCGGGCGTCGGGAGCACCGACAGGACCAGGCTCTCCCGATCCAGCGTGCCGCGCAGCATCAGGGTGTCCGTGCCGAGCTGGGCGGCGACGTCGCGGCTCACCCGTTCGTTGGCCGTCGCGGTGGTGGCCAGCACCGGGGTGCCGGCCGGCAGTCGGGCCAGCACGCTGGCCAACCGGCGGTAATCGGGACGGAAGTCGTGCCCCCAGTCGGAGAGGCAGTGTGCCTCGTCGACGACCAGCAACCCGATCCGGGGCGCGAGCTCGGGCAGCACGCGGGCCCGGAAGCCGGCCGAGTTGAGTCGCTCCGGCGAGATGAGCAGGACGTCGATCTCGTCGGCCGCGATGCGCGACTCGATGCTCGACCAGTCGTCGATGTTGGCGCTGTTGAGCGTGACCGCGCGCAGCCCGGAGCGTTCGGCCGCCGCGACCTGGTCGCGCATCAGGGCAAGCAGCGGCGAGATGACCAACGTCGGCCCGCGACCACGATCGCGCAGCAGGCCGGCGGCGATCCAGTAGACGGCTGACTTGCCCCAGCCGGTCCGCTGGACGACCTCCACCGTGCGGCCGTCCAACAACGCCTCGATGGCCGCCCACTGGTCCTCGCGCAGCCGGGCGCCTGGTCCGGCGAGCCGGGCGAGGTGGTCTTCGGCCGTGGCGCGGGCGTCGCTTGCGGTCATGGCCCCATCGTCGCCGATGGCTCCGACAGTTCGCCGCGCCGTCCACAGCCGGTCACCCGGCCGGCCGCGCCGTCCACAGCCGGCCGGCCGGCCGCGCGGGGTCGTACCGGCGGTGCGCAGTCCGCTTTGCACCCGTTGATCAATTAAACCTTGACCGAACGTGGAGCTGCTCGTAGGTTGCACCGCAAACCCCTCGTCGTGGACGTCCAGGGGTCCGACAGGCAGCGTCGGTTGCCATTGCTCTGGAGGTTCCGCGATGCCCGCTGCTGCGTCCAGCAAGGCAGCTGCAACATCCACCAAGGCCGCATCCGGTAAGACGGGTCTGTTACGCAAGCTGATCAAGGGCAAGTTGGCCCGGCTGGATCCGTGGCTGAGCACCGTCGAAGAGCGCAACATCAGCCTGTGGACGAATAGGGCCGACGGCAAGCCGCTGGACCTGCAGGACCTGGAGCTGGCGCCCTCGGAGGGCACCCCGAACCTGCCGCCGTTGCTCGAGGGAACGCTGTACTACGACAAGTCACCGGTGGTCGAGCCCAGCGGCCAGCGCAGCCGGGTGCACGCGCTGATCGGGGTCGGCGCGACCTGGAACGGGCTGGCCGATGTGGTGGGTGCGATCTACGAGCGGGTGCCGGGTGCGAGCTACCCGAGCCTGGGCCGGCCGGTCATCCAGAGCGCGCTGCTGGCCTACCTGCGCGATGTGCTGCCCTCGAGCGCGGTGGCCAACTGGCACGCCGGCCTGCGGCTGCCGCTGCCGATCGAGGTCGACTACGACACCAGCGGGAATGTCAGGCTGGTGCTCAGCGGTGACAAGTACATCGCCTGGAGTTCGGTCTCGCCGGGTTTCACGCCGTCCGAGGCGGACCTGAAGCAGCCGGCAACGCCGCTGCTGATCTTCGACGGCGACAGTCAGATCGGCAAGATCAGCCAGCTGATCAGCACGACGCCGGATCCGAACGTGCTGGCGACCGACCTCGCCGCCCGGTTGCTGGTCAATCCGTACGAGCCGGTCTTCGACGTCATCGAGCTGATGCAGCAACTGCGGGCCGCCGACGTCCAGGCGCACCGGGCGCCGGCCGACTGCGTCGAACTGGCCTTCGTGCTGGCCTTCGCCAACCAACCCGGCTACCACATGGTCGACAGCGGCGACCCGGCCAAGTTCGCCGGCTGGACGTCGGCCGGCCAGGCCGTATTGCGCCGGCTCTGGCTGCGGCTGGGCGAGGTGGATCCGGCCGTGCTGGACGCCACCCGGAGAGCCGCCTACACCACGCTGCAGGTTCGGATCGCGGCCGCCCTGGACCTGCCCGCCGACAGCACCGGGGCTGCCGTCGGACCGCCGGACTGGGCGCCCGGGGCGCGGGCGGCCAGGGTAGAACCGCCGCTGACCAGGAGCCTGCACGAGCTGAGCAAGGAGCAGGCCGATTCGCTGGACACCGCGCTGACCGGCTCCTGGTACGCCCAGCACGAGAACCAGCCGGGTAACCACGAGATGATCCTCGGCCGCTACCTGCGGGTCGGCCCGGTCGAGAAGACCGGGATCTACAGCGGTCCGGCGCTGCCCGGCGGAATGAGCCTGAAGGACTTCTGGCAGCAGCACCCGGACGCGCTCGGCTCGCCGATCCCGGCCAAGACCGAGGCGGCCCGCAAGATCATCTTCGCGATCGCGCACAACGAGGGGAACCTGGACGGCAGCCGTGCCGCCGACTCCGGCCTGATCTCCACCGGCATCCAGCAGTGGACGATCGCCAACAACAACGAGATGACCATCCTGCTCTACGGCTACAAGACCCTCGCGCCCTACCACTACGACCTGTTCTTCGGCCTGCACGGCCTGGACGTCAAGGTCTGGGGCGGGGCCGGCGCCTGGGACGGCCGCGAGGCGGCGTTGAGCCCGAACACCGACCTGGCCCATCCCAACGCCGACCTGCAGAAGATCATGGACTCCAACGTCTACTGGTCCGGGCAGAAGACCTCGGAGCTCGGGCTCAGCTTTCCGACCTACGTGGCGATCGACCGGATCGACCTGCCCGGCCAGCAGCGTTCGCAGCTGCCGATCGACCCGGACGGCATCGAAAAGGCCTCCCAGCCGGACAGCAAGTTCCCGCGGCTGGCGTTCTTCCAAGGCAAACGGGTACCGGCCGGCGGCGGGATAAGGGTCGAGCTCGGGTGGGGCTGGGCGGCCCGGGTCCGGATCGCCGCGCTCTGCTCGGTGCCGTACAACGTCAACCAGCTGCGGCTGGCGGTGTTCCGGATGCAGCGGATGGTCAACGAGGCCGAGGCGGCGCAGGTCAACGGCACCCAGCCGGGCCAGCAGCCGGCCACCGCGGCGCGGGCGACCTGGTCGTTCACCGAGTTGATGAACTCCGAGTGGGCGGCGGCGATCGCGTTCGATCAGCACATCAACCGGCCGAAGGGGCAGCTCCACGTGGACGCGGTCACCACCGGCAATCACAAACACCCCTATATCCGCAGCGATCAGCAGAAGGCGATCGACCGGACGCTGGCGTTGCCGCTGCCGGCCTACCGGACCGATGCGGCCGGGAACAAGACCGACCAGCTGGACGAGGCCTGGCTGCAGCGCTTCTACGCCAACTTCCTGGCGGTCCGCCAGCTCTTCGACGGCGCGCGCTGGGCGCGCAACGGCTCGATCGTGGACCTGCATGACGACAAGCTCAGCTCGCAGCTGGGCACCGCGGTCTACCCGCGCAGCGACGGCCCACCGAAGAAGGCGACCTGATGGCCCGGCAATCCAAAGGCAAACGCCGCCCGTCCGACGCTGCCGAGCGGCTGCTCGACGACGCCGCGCTGTGCACCGCGCTGCGGCGCGAGCTGGCGGCCGGTGCCGACACGGTGCTCTGGCAACAGCAGGGCGACCGGGTGCTGGTGCACCTGGACACGTTGTCCGTCCGGACCGGTCCGCACGGAGTGCAGGTGAGCATCGAGCTGCAGACCGATCAGTCCGGCCGCAGCCCGCTGACGATCGGGTTCGCGCTGGCCGGCCCGGACGATCCGGCCGACCTGACCGCGGTCACCGAGCACCTGCCGGCCGGCGATCCGGTGCTGGCCGCGCGCTGGGGGCAACCGGTGCAGGAAGCGGTGTTCGAAGCCCTGTTGCGGGTGCTCGACCGGGCCGCCGAGGCGGCCGGACGGGTACCGGTCGGGTTGCGCGCCGGTACGGCCGGGCTCGAGCTGGTGACCGGCGAGACCGCCTCATGATCGGGCTGGACGAACTCGGCACCGAGGTGGCCTCGGTCGGCGTCGCGATCGGCCTGCTGCGCCAGAGCGGTGCCGGCTACCAGCTGCGCTCGGACTTCTTCGCCACCCCGGCCGACCACGTCGCCAAGATCGTGTCGGACCCGACCCAGCGCGAGGCACTGCTGCAGGCGCTGGACGGGCTGCTGCCACCGGTCACCCCGCAGGCGCTGAACGGCAGCCGGACCTACCACCCGCTGTTGCACCCGAGCGGGCAACTGGGCAGCGGTGAGCTGTACCTGACGGTCAACCGGACCGGCAGCACCTCGGCTGCCCGGATCGAACTCGGCCTGGCCTTCGAGGCACACGGCGCCGGCCCCGGCGCGGCCCCGTCCCTGCTGGCCCAGCTGCCGCTGGTCGCCGCGCAGTCGGGCACCGTCACCGCGATCATCGGCACCGCCGACCACCCGATCTCGATCGAGTTGCGGGTGCCGGTCGCCAGCACCGGCGGGACGCTGGTGCTCGCCGCGTTGCTGGTCGCCACCGACCCGTCCCAGTCCCGGCTGACCGTCCGGCTGGAGAGCCTGGCGCCGGGCGCGACCCCGATCAGCGTCGATCCACTGCATCTGGACGCCGGGGTGATCCGGCTGATCGCCGGCCTGCTCGAGGCCGTCCTGGCAGGTGTGGACGGCAGCGCACCGGCACTACTGCGCCAGCTGGCGACCTCGTTGCCCACCCTGCTCGGCCTCGCCGACGGCATCCCGCCGCTGCCGTTCGAGCAGTTCGCGCACGATCCGCTGGCCGCCCGGGGCTGGCTGGCCCAGCTGGCCGACGCCCAGCTGCCGACCGGCGACAACGCGCTGGCGGTCTGGCTGGATTCGCTCGGCCGGCTGGCCGGTGCCGCCCCGGCCGGCACGCTGAGCCTGCCCACCGAGGCCGACCCGTTCCTGATCACCCTGACCGGCACCGGTGCGCCGGTGCAGCTGGCGCTGACCGTGGCGGTTCGGACCGTGCCGGCCAACGGGGCCAAGGTGCTGCTGGCCGGCCTGCGGGTGCAGGCCAGTTCGGTGGCCGGCCTGGACGTGGCGGTGCGCGGCGAGGCGGTGCTGCTGTCGGTCCCGCTGAGCGGCCTGGCGGGCACCACCGTGCTGGAACGGCTGGACGTGCTGCTCACCGCACCGGCCTCGGCCGGCCAGCCGCTCTGGTCGTCCGGGCCGGATCACCAGATCGGCCGGATCGAGGCCGGCCTGCGGATCGCCGGCGCCAGCCTGGCCCCGGTGATCGATGTCTATGACGTCCGGCTGGCCGCGGACCGGCACTTCGACGTGCTGCACCTGGCCGACACCGCGACCCTGGGCACCGCGGCCGCGGCCGGCATCGAAACCGCGATCCGGGAGGGGCTCGGCGACTCGGCGCAGGCGATGGTCGGTGCCGCGCTGCAGCTGATCGGACTCGGCACCACCCCCGCGCTGGACCCGATCGCGTTCGGCACGGCGCCGACCCGCGCACTGGCCGACCTGTACCGCAGGCGGCGGGCCGCGCCGGGCGGCTGGTCCGACGCGCTGGCCGCGATCGGCACCCTGCTCGGCGGCGCCACGGCGGCTCCGGCCGGCACCGGCAGCCGGCAGGACCCGTGGACCGTCGAGCTGGCCCAGCTGTCCGCCGCGCCCGGCCAGCCGGATTTCCTGCTCGCACTCTGGGATGACGCCCCGGCCGGTGCGGACACCCCCGAGCTGCGGCTCGGACTGCGGGCCGTGCTGGCCGCGCCGGCCGGCGCCTCCCCCAGCTGGCAGGTGCTGGCATCCTGCGAGCTGTTCGGCCTGGACCTGCCGCCGGGCGGCGGCGGCAAGGTGCGGCTGCTCGGCGAGCAGCGGCTGCATGCGGAGGTGACCGCGCTGCCGACCGCGGAGGCCGCCGGCATCACGATCAGCGCCGGCGCGCTGACCGCGGATCTCGGCTGGCAGCCCGGCGGTGGCCTGCAGGCGACGGCCGCGCTGACCGGGCTGAGCGTCAGCGCGGACGGGCAGACCGTCACGCTGCCGACGCTGTCCCTGCCGCCCGCGCCGCTGGATCCGCACGCCGAGAACCTCGGCCTGCCGATCACCGGTGACCAGGTCTGGCTGCTCACCCGGTTGCTGCTGGCCCGGGCCGCGCACGCCTGGGCCGGCCTGCCCGGAGCGGTGATCACCGCGGTACTGGGCCTGGACGACGGCAGCCGGCTCGGCCTGCCCGCCGGCCTGCCGATGCTGCAGCTGCCCACCCCGAACGACCTGCGCTCGCTGCTGCAGGCGCCGCTGACCGCGCTCCGGCAGCGGTTCGCCGCGCTGGTGGATCTGGAAGCCGGGCTGGCCGAATCGGGCGTCCCGCTGCTGTCGGCGCTGCGTGGGCCGCTGCAGGCCTACCTCACCAATTCGTTGCCGGCCATGGTCGGCATGCTGCCCAACCCGGCCGTCCCGCCGAGCGGTGCGGCGACCTGGGACGAACCGTGGACGGTGCCGCTGCACCGGCCCGGTGAGCCGGTGCTGGAACTGCTCGGCTGGCTGGATCCGGACGGCCCGCCGACTGCGTGGGCCGAAGCCGCGCTGTCGGTGCTGGCGCCGCAGGCCGCCCCGCCGCCGGATCCGAGCACGGACGATGACAACACCGCCCCGCCGAACCTGGACCCGCCCACGCTGACCGGCGACGCGCTGGTCGGTGCGCTGCTGGGCCTCGG